>NZ_VPEP01000030.1:0-13966 GCF_013417035.1 Acinetobacter sp. YH16053 | reverse complement strand
CTTGGCCAGAAAAATGAGTCGTTCTCGCTGTTCTAAACTAAGTGGTACAGAAACAATTCGAGGCATGTGTGAACATCTGTTAACTAAAAAAACTTTTTCGCATGATTAGTTATTCTTGTCAACTTATTGATTTTTAATATTTAAAATATGTGATTTTTAAATAATAAATATAGCAAAATATAGTTTATATTTTTATGCCTTTATTTTTTTGTAAGTCAATGCGCTATGTTTATGTTTTTAGGAATCAATCTAAAAAAAGAAGGTATTCAAAAAATGTTTGAATACTTTAAGTCAGCCATTGATGACTGTGAGTCAATTGCAAATACAATCGAAAAAAAATATGCTCAAAAACATGGAGAGAAATTAAATAGTCAAAATGATGAAACATTCAGTTATCAGATTGGACTTTTAGTCTATACGGAGCAATACAAGCTAATTAGAACTAAGCAATTATTGGAAGATGATTTACAGAAGTATTTAGGACGTAATTTAGATTTTTATTTACCTATGCTTGATCTTGTTTTCGAATCTGATGCTTCTGAGCAGATTTTAGAAAAAGAATCTGAATTCCTTCAATCTTTAGGTGATCCTAATAAATATATTTTTAGTCAAAATCTGGCTGTTCATGTTGAGTATTTATTCAGAATTTTGATAGCTGTTCACTTCCTAAAAGTGATTGAAATAGAATTGTTTAAACCAGATGTTAAAGATATAGAAATTCACAAAGTGGCTTTGTATTTTGATTTTTATTATCGTTTATTGCCAGCATTTAAAGGGGTGGATGAGTATAAGAGTGTTCGAGCTCGAATGAATAAATATAAACAAAATGTAAAATTATTTTTAGCTGAAAAACCTCAAAAAGACTATGTGCTAAATGAATATCGAAAAGGTGTATGGAAAAATAAAGCTCAATTTATAGATTTTATATTAACGAAAATTAATCATGATCTAGCTGATGAAAAAGATCATATCAAAGAGTCGACTGTAAAGCGGTGGTTACGCAAGCAAACCTAAATTTTTTTAGGTAGTTTGCTAGCAACGTGTTTTACCCAAAGATTCACGTTATACAAAATGAACCCATATTTATGTATCTATGGGTTTTTTTATGTCTATTCAGCCAATGCGTGTGCAATTCAAAAATGTTTGCAAAATTTTAGATGTTAGTCGTGAATCACTACGACATATTATTCGAACTGACCTTACTTTTCCTCGCCCAATTAAAATGGGTGAATCTAAACAATCACCAGTCTATTTTGATTATGCCGATCTAATGAAATGGCATAACAAGCAAAAAGCCAATGCGATTGCTGAGGCTTGATAATGCAACAACATAGTAATCAAGAAAAAGCAGGATTTATCAATCCTGCTAAGGGGAACGTTTACCCTGCAATTTCACTCCAAGAACAGCTTAATCAGCTTTATCTTGAATATAGCTTCTCCTCACATTGGGCAAGCATAGCAGCTAAAACTTTACGTCATGAGGGGCAAATACGTAAACCATATTTAAAGAAGAAAATAGACAGTTTGAAAGAGAAAATTCAGCTATCACTTGAATTTACTGAGGTGAAATAGATTGAAAAACATCCTCTTAAACTTCATTAAGCTTGTCTCTATATGGTTTATCACACTGTTGCTTCTTGCAAGCTGTGGTTTACCTGCTTATGCTAAGCACGTTCATCGAAAAGCAGATGAATTAGCTTTGGTCGGCTATAACTTACAAGGCGTACAGCTCGGCAGAGTTATTGTGCGTAATATCTCTATGCGTTCGCATTTTATGGTGAAGCTGGAGAGGGACACGCTTGCGTGTGCAGGAAACCTTGTAGTCCTGTCGACCAACCCTTTTCAGCTTTGCCACCATCATTTGGTCGTGATTGGTAAAGCTTCTTATAAACTACAAGGAGCACAATTCATCGTGCCTATTTCTAGCGATTCCGCAAATAAAAAGGCGGTGACATTATGACGAATGCCACCACCTTAGATCCGAAATTAATTATAGCAAATAGTGTCCTGAGTCAGAACCCTAAAGATCTTGAAAATAATGAAATTTTTGAGAGATTTGGCTTCTCTGATCAGCCTTTCTATTTTGATCCTTATAGCATTGATATCAATGGCTGTAAGATTTGTTACCCTTTAAATATGCCTATCGTAAATGGGTGTTTAGAGTTGATCCAATGTGCCGTTTTAGAGAATGGCAAACGTGTTCAAGTCATACCAGATGGCGTAGCCTATGGCTTTGCATACTACGGCGAACTTAAAAAAGATCAGCCTGTTATTGTGACTTATGGTTTGGAGGCATTCTTTAAGATTGCTCAAACAGGTTACGCCGTAGTTTTAGTGATTTTACCTCACTTATGCTCGAGTCATTTACCTGAGCTGGGCACGGCAGATTTTACGCAAGTGGAGCAGTGTATTCATCAGTTGGAGCAAGCAGGCTATGGATACATTTATTTGCCGATTCGACCAGAGTATAAGCGATTGATAGAGGATATAGAGCACAACACACATGCTCGTATCATTGATCAATATACGCATGAGTACTCTATAGATTTATCTCAGTATGATCTAACAGAAGAGGTTTTATATTTTTTAGATCAGGCAATCGCTCTCAATAATGAGATTAGGGATGTATGGGAAGAACCTTTAAACATTAAATCTGAATTATTGCCTGTAAAGCCTTTAACGTCTGATATGTTGCCTCTTGATCTAGATGTGTATTGTCGAGATGAAGCAAAACGAGCTGACAATATGACACCTGATTTTGTTGCTGTTTGCTTATTAACTTCATTGGGTGCATTGATTGGAGCGAGAGTTGCAATAAAGCCTAAGCAGTTAGATGACTATGCTTTAGTGCCCAACTTATGGGGTGGCATTATTGCACCGCCAAGTAGTAAAAAAAGCCCAGCAATTAAGGCAGGGACACGGCATTTAGATCGTTTAGTGATTCAAGCTCAGGAACAGTTTAAAGAAGCAAAAGCAGAAAGTTTTGCAAACGATCTTGTGGCAAAGGCGACAGAAAAAGAATTGTCTAAGCAACTCACCAAGGCAACTTCAGATGAGGAAAGGAAAAAGGTTGCTTTAGAGATTGCCAGATTGCAGGAAGATGCAACTACACAGCCTGTATTAAAACGATATTTCACCAATGACTCGACACCAGAAGCCCTTGCTGAGTTAGAGCGTAGCAATCCGAACGGTATTTTGGTTGTTCGTGATGAATTGGTGGGATGGCTGAGTTCCTTAGATCAAAATGATACTGATACAGGTCGTGCTTTTTATTTGGAAGCTTGGAATGGTACAGGCTGTTATCAATTTGATCGGGTAATGCGTGGTTCAGGACTTATTGAAAATCATTGTTTGTCTGTACTTGGTGGAATACAGCCAGATAAGTTGATGAGTTATCTAGAAAAGACCATTAAGGGAATGGGCAATGATGGCTTATTACAGCGGTTTCAGTTGCTCATTTATCCTGATATTTATGATTGGCAGTATGTAGATCAAGCCAGTGATAAGGAGGCTAGAAATGCGGTATTCAGCTTATTTAAAGCGATTGATGAGCTGAATGAGCATGAGTTGGTTAGGCTAGGTGCACAACCGTCAGATGAGTTTAATAGCCGTCCTTATTTCAGGTTTACGTCTGAAGCTCAGGAGCTGTATAAGGCATGGTCGGAGAAAATGAATGGGCAGATCATTCCTAATGAAGAGCATTCGATTATTCAAGAACATTTAACCAAGTATGGAAAACTGATGCCGTCATTGGCACTGATTTTTCATTTGGTCGATGGTGTGCAATTAGGTAGTCGTCTAGGTGGGATCAGCAAACGAAGTACTGAAATGGCGATACAGTGGTGTGAGTATTTGGAGAGTCATGCACGGCGTATTTATGGGCTTGTACTACAAGCTTCATCCTTTAAGGCAGGTTTACTTGCAAAGAAGCTTAAATCTTTAAATGAAAGCGATTCATGGCGTTTAAATGGCTTTAAAGCGAGAGATGTGCACCGTAAAAATTGGAAGTCTTTAACGGATATTGAATCAGTCAATGAAGCACTCGACATACTTGTGGATCATCATTGGTTAAGGATTCAGGAAATAGAGTCGACGGTACGGGGAGGTCGACCAACGATTCTCTATAAAATCAATCCGAAAATTTTTAAATAATATGACTGAGTACACCGACAAAACTGACACAACTGAGTTTTGTCAGTTTTGTCGGTGCATATTTCTAGCACATTTAAAAATAAAAGGTAGTGAGTTTACTTTTGTACAATGCTTGGTGATAGCAGGATGGATATATGATTTTTGAATGACAAAATATGTATGATTCTAATTTTATAGGCAGAGTAATTGAGGTTGAAAAAAGTGAAAAATGGTATGCCGTTTTTTTAAAATTATAAAAATTTAAGTATATGAAAAATATAAAATAATTAAAGAAAACGGCACTATAAATTTTCAAAAAAAAGAGCTAAAAACGTCACTATCACAGTACATTTTAGGCTAAGCAATATATAGGCTTATATTTATCGTAGGTATGCTGTTTTTTTAGTCGTATTCAGCCAAAGCATCATTGCTCATTTAGAGATAAACGTTACTATATCCCACTGATATATACATAATAAATTGTGGAACCCGATTCATGACCCAAGTACAGCTCCAACAACTCCAAAAACAACTCTGGAATATCGCAAATACTTTACGTGGGAAAATGGGAGCGGATGAGTTCCGTGACTACATCTTGGGTTTTATCTTCTTTAAATATCTGTCTGAAAAATCAGTCAATTTTGCCAATGAGCTACTCGACGGCGAAGACATCAGCTTTCTAGAGCTTGATGAAAACAATGCCGAGCATGCGCCGTATATCGAAGAAATTAAAAAGAATGCCATTAGCGAAGTGGGTTATGCACTTACACCAAAGCAACTGTTCCATACTTTAGCTGAACGTGGTCGTCAGGGAGAGTTTATTCTGGATGACCTCACGGCGACTTTAAAAGCCATTGAACAAAGTACTTTAGGTTCAGACTCAGCAGATGACTTTGCCAACCTGTTTGAAGATATGGATCTCAACTCAAGTAAGTTGGGGAATACGGCGAGTGACCGTAATGAGTTAGTGGCAAAAGTCCTTAGTCATTTAGATGATATTGATTTTGATATTTCCAATACTGAAGCCGATGTATTGGGTGATGCCTATGAATACTTGATTGGTGAGTTTGCTTCTGGTGCAGGAAAGAAAGCAGGCGAGTTCTATACACCGCAATCGGTTTCGACCTTGCTTGCCAAGATTGTGACGCAAGGTAAAGCGCGTTTACGTTCAGTCTATGACCCGACGTGTGGTTCAGGTTCACTGCTGTTACGTGTGAAGCGTGAAGTCAAAGATGTGGATATGATTTACGGTCAGGAGATGAACCGTACCACGTACAACTTGGCACGTATGAACATGATTCTGCATGATGTGCACTTTGCTAAGTTCGACATTAAGCAAGAAGATACCTTAATCCGTCCTCAGCATCTCGATAAACGTTTTGACGCCGTGGTGGCGAATCCTCCATTTTCAGCGAAGTGGTCAGCCGATCCGTTATTTTTACAAGATGAGCGTTTTAGCAGTTACGGCAAACTTGCACCAAGTTCTAAAGCCGATATGGCATTTGTTCAGCACATGCTTCATCACTTAGATGAAAACGGTACGATGGCAGTGGTCTTGCCCCACGGCGTTTTATTCCGTGGCTCAAGTGAGGGCGTGATTCGTCAATACCTCATTGAGCAGATGAATGTGATTGATACCATCATTGGTTTACCTGCCAATATTTTCTATGGGACGTCTATTCCGACCTGTATTTTGGTACTAAAAAAAGACCGTGAGCATAAAGACAATATTTTGTTTATTGATGCCAGCAATGCGTTTGAAAAGCAAAAGACCCAAAACAAGTTATTGCCTGAGCATTTGAATAATATTATTAGTGCATTTGAAAAGCGTCAGAATATTGAGAAATATGCCAAAGTTGCCACTTTGCAAGAAGTCAAAGACAACGATTACAACTTAAACATTCCTCGTTATGTGGATACCTTTGAAGCCGAAGCTGAGATTGATTTAGATACGATTGCCAAACAGCTTCAAGCCTTAGAAGTAGAAAGCCAAAAAACTGATGCTGTGATTGCAGATTTTTGTAAAGAGCTAGGCATTGATTCACCATTTGTGGAGGTGAAGTAATGGCTTCACCTCAGTTACGCTTTAAAGAATTTAATAGTCCTTTAATTCAAGACAAATTGGTAAATGTTACAGCTTGGTCGTCAGGTGGAACTCCATCAAAAGATAATGAAGCATATTGGGATGGTGATATTCCATTAATTAGTGGTGCATCAATGCACACTAATAAGCTGTACGAGTCCGATGTCAAAATAACAAAATTAGGTTTACAAAAGGGATCTAAGCTTGCACCTAAGGATTCAATTTTAATTCTTGTTCGTGGAAGTATGTTATTTAATAAAATTCCTATGGGGATTACATTAGGTGATGTTGCTTTTAACCAAGATGTGAAATGTATTCAGCCTAAAGAAAATTTAACTTCTGATTTCCTTTTTCAATCGTTGAGTGCTAAAGAAAACGTAATCCAAAATAAAGTGACTTCAACGGGAATTGGTGCTGGTAAGTTAGATACACCCGATTTACAGAATTTAGTAATTTCGCTTCCCTCCAAAGAAGAACAAACAAAAATCGCTTCTTTTCTATCCAAAGTGGATGAAAAGATCAGCCAACTGACCCAAAAACATGAACTGCTGAGCCAATATAAACAGGGCATGATGCAAAAGCTGTTTAGTCAGCAGATTCGTTTTAAAGCCGATGATGGTAGTGAGTTTGGTGAGTGGGAGGAAACGACTTTAGGGCAAACAGGTAAATTTATTGGTGGGGGAACACCCTCAAAAGAAAATAATGAATTCTGGCAAGGTTCTATTCCTTGGATATCGAGTTCAGATCTAGTTGAAGAAAGCATTTTTAAAATCAATATATCAAGATTTATTTCTGAAAATGCTTTAAATCAATCGGCGACTAAGCTAGTGCCAGCAAATAGCATTTTGATTGTTTCTCGTGTTGGTGTCGGTAAAGTTGCAATTACACCACATGAAATTTGTACTAGCCAAGATTTTACAAGCCTAGCTTTAACAGATGGAAACTCAATATTTTTTGCATATCTAATTAAGTCTTTAACGCCGTATTTATTGGAAATGAACCAAGGTACTTCCATCAAAGGTTTTGTTAAGGAAGATTTATCTAATTTGGAAATTCAGGTTCCTTGCCAAGAAGAACAAACCAAAATCGCTAATTTTTTATCTGCAATCGATCAAAAAATTGAAGTCGTGACTCAGCAAATTGAACAAGCCAAACAGTGGAAAAAAGGCTTGTTACAGCAGATGTTTGTATAAGTTTTTAAAACCAAATCTTATAGCGAGGTTTGGCTTTTTTGTATTTTATAGAGGGTAAAAAATGAAAAAACTATTCATCGCAACTTTGGCTTTAGTGCCAATGTTCTGCCAAGCACAGACATTTTATTATGGTGAGCCTGCTGTATTAACAGGTAAATTATTAAAAATAAAAAGTCAGCATTTTAATCCTGAATTTGCCAAAGAAGTTCAAATTGCTGTATCACTTGATCAGCAAGTGGATGTAGATGGGCAAGCAGGGTTAGTCAAAACCAAGCTTATTCAAATTGTAGGTGGTAGTTCTCAGGTGTACTCATCACTATTTAAGAACGAAGGCAAAGCTGTAAAAGTAAAATGTGCGGAATTATTTAGAGCGGAAACAGCACACCATACAACGAAAGTGCTGTGTGACTTAGATTCAATTCAATATGTATCTCATACCGTACCTACGGCAAATACGACAACTGCTAAATTGGGATTAAGTCTATATAAAACCGATGATGAATTTAAATACTATAAAGGGCAAGTCACTTTAACGGGCACATATACAAGGTCTTATAACCCGAATGATGAATTCGATGACAGTGACAATATTTGTTTCACACCTGATGCTACGACAGCGAAACTAATTCCTAGACCAAATGGCGATACACGTAAGCCGTATTTCTGTTTTAGTAATTTTGAAACGGCAAGAAAACAGCTCAATTTGAATGCTCAATTACCAAGAGGCTACTGCTCACAAAAGGGTAAGGCAACAGTGACCATTCAAGGATATGACCTGTTCTACGCAGAAGCAGGTTTTCATGATTTATCCAAACTTGTATCTGCTAAAAATGTTGTGGCAGGTCAAGCAGGAAAATGTAGAAATTAAACGTGTTTAATTTGGCTTGTTAAGCTGGTGTTTGTTTAAATTTTAAAGCCAAATTCTTGAGAGAATTTGGTCTTTTTATACTATTTTTAAAATCAAAATATGAGAGGGTGAAATGAAAAATCCATGGTTAATTGGGGTGGCTGGTATTGTTTTGGGTGGCGCAGGTGCGTTTGGTTATGTGTCCTATCAGAATAAAAATGTAGATACTAACGTGGCGACTATAAAAGAAGCTCCTCAACCCAAAACGACTGAACAATCCAATGAATCTAGAAAATCTAGTTTTCTGAGCCAAGAATTAGTAGATGCTCGTTTAAATGAGCTTAGTTTTAAAGAAATTATGCGACTTTTCTATAAAGATAATATGCGTAATGTCTACGTCAATGAAGATGAATTAGCAACAGAGAATTTCATTGGTCTAGGGGCAACGAATGAGTCTGGAGAGGATACCGTTGCATTGATGCATCCTATTATTAACTATCGCAATGTCGAAGGTGATGCACGTTTCTTGGTGATTATTGAAAAAGTTCAGATCATGGATAACGGCAGTGTTGTGAGTTGTCATGCATGTGTTGGAAATGCTGATTTATATACCTTTAAAAAACTTAAAAATGGTCAGTATCAAGTCGTAAGTATCACACATAAAGACCAAGAGTTTGGTGGTAGTTATGGACGTGTACATCTAGATCGCGAAGAAATTTTAAATAATATGCAACCTATCGGAAAAAACTTAATTGGTAGTTTTTACCAAAGTGGCTATAGCAGTACGGGTGAAACTTCAATCTCATGGAATGTTATTCATTTACCTGAAGATGATTTTATAGGTGCTTATGGTGTAGCTGAAAAGGCAGGAGATAATGGGGGGAATCATGAAGAAGATTCTCCATTGCATTATAGTTTTGATAGTCAAATTCAGGTGATTGATAATAATGAAAAATATTATCCAATTCAGGTGAGCTATTTCGGGGAAAAATATAATACAGATTACACAGAGATTATTCCTGCTGATCAAAAAATTGTCTTAAAGTTTGATTCAATTAAAAAACAATATGAATAGAATCTATGGACTTATTTGTTAAATATCAGCATCTTTTAGATCAAGCTAAAAAATTTAAACAACAACCTCGTGAAAAGACTTTCTTTGACACGGCGATCCGTAACCACTATGAAAACCCAACGACAGAGCTATTAGAGTTCTTCTTAAATCCGCAAGAATCGCATGAGTTGGGAGATGTCTTTTGGAAAGGCTTTGCCGATGTCGTTCAGGCTGAACTCAAGCAGGATACAGACATTTCAATTGGTCAGATTGAACGATTAGAGCGTGAATGTGTAACCCATAGCGGTAATCGTATTGACCTGATGATGGAAACGGATTCGCATCTGCTACTTATCGAAGCAAAGATATATCATCACCAAAACAATCCATTTAATGACTATGTCAAATATGCAAAGACTCGCGCAAAAAAGAAAGAAATTTTAGGTCTAATTCTGAGTATTTCAGGGAAAAGTGAAGCACAGAATTGGTATAGTATTTCCTATCAACAATTGGTGAATGCAGTACGACCATATTTGGCTGAGCAGATGCTGAATCATCCCATGAATAAGTGGAATCTCTTTGCTCGTGAATTCCTACTTCATCTTGAAAGCTATTACAAAATACAGAACTTAGATATGAACCGTGTGCAATTTATTCTTGATCATTATCAAGAGATTCAAGAGTTACAGAAAGTAAAGACCAATACCATTAAAGAAGTGGTTGAAAAAATTAGCCAAACGCTCAATCAATCTATTGATGCATATGAATCTTATAATAAATATGAGTCTTGGGGCGGTATCCGTTTTTATAACCATGCATGGGGTAATACCAGTAATACCACTTTATATATTCATGAAAAGAATGGTGAAACGGTATTTGCAGTCACGACTTATATTCTTAATCTAGATGAAGCGTTGTACAAACAGGCACTTGAAATTTTACAATGCCATGATGATTCACGTTATCTAGATTGTAAGACTGAAAAATATAAGGGTGGTGCTGAAAAGTGGCTTTGTGTTTATTGGTATTCACCAGAACATACATTTGAGGCTATTGAAAGTTTAATACTTGAAAAAGCAACATTGTTAAATCAAATAGAAATTACGTTGCGATAAAAGTAAAAATCAGATGTTGATAAATGAGGGTTATATCAGATATCTGTGCGACAATAATTTATGAAATTGAATTTTAATGTGATTTTTCCAAAGAAAAACATCGAGAATGGTTTAAATGAGCTTTAAGAAAAAAACGAAATTAAAATGGATCATCTTTATTTTATTGATCCTTGCTGGAAGTGCTTACTTCTTTAAAGACCACTTAGCAATATTGAAAAAGGATACCGCATCATCTATCGATCAAGTATATGTTGATTCAGATGGTGTCGAACATATGCTTGATCAAGGTTGGTTCCCAGAAGTATCTACATCATTTGCAAGATTTTACGTTGGTAAACATAAGGAAATTTGTGGGAAGGTTACTCAAAAAGCAGTGACACGTAAGGGAGCCTTTATCAATTTTGGTGATAGATATCCAAATCATGATTTTAGTATCGTGATTTGGGGAGAAGTAGAAAAGAAAGATTTACCACCTATAGGGCAACATCTATGTGTTAAAGGATTAGTGAGTGAATATAACGGTAAACCTCAAATTGAGTTAAAGACTTTAAATGCTCAGATCTATTACAAAGAAGATTAATACTTTATTTGGTATATAAAATGCGTCAATTTTTAATTTTACTGTTTCTTAGTATTTCGCCCTTTCTCTATGCCACAGAATTCAAGAAAGAAAGGATTCTGTATCTTGATAATGTTAAATATTTTGTAAATAAAGTACCTCCAAAAGTTGAAGGTGAGCCAAGAGTTCATATCTCTAAATATTGGTATACCGAAGAATTCTATGAGCGACATCTCTATGATTTTAGATGTCAGGAAAATATGTATCGAGAGATTGAAATTGATTCACAAAGTAGACCGATATACGGCGAATGGCAAAAAGTTCTAGAAAAATCACTTATCCCAATTTATATGCATAGTGCGTGTGGACAGCAAAGCAACCTTGGCAATAAATATCGGAATCTCAATCAGTGTATCTCAGGTCAAATGACTAAATTTGGTCAATGTGGTTCTGATAGTGATTGTATGACTACAGTGTCAGTATGCCAGCGCTTTATACCAAAGAAATGTTATTTCGCAACGTATGGTGTAGTGTGCTCTGAAGTGCCTAATGATTGTGTCCAGTCAGATATAGGTACTGTTAAATGTAGATCATTTGAAAAATGAAAATTCATCTAAAGTTGAATATTTAATATAGATATTTACCTTATAATCAATATCTTAATAATAATGAGGGCGGGTTTTTGAAAAAAATATTAATAGGGGTGTCATTGTTGCTGCTATGCACTCTCAGTGCTTCTGCAAAAGAGCCTAAAAAGATGATTCGTATGAATATAGATTCAGGGAGCGAGTTTTATCGAACAGCTAAATATGAGTCTGTAGGGGCGTCGAAATATTCAATTTGGGTTGAAGAACATTACACCAATAAAAGTCCTAGACGAATTAATGGAGCTTCTTATAGTGCAAGAAAATATTTAATTGATTGCCGTAATTCACAATTTAGAACATCTACGACATTTCATTTTGATAACACAGGAAAATTGATGGGTGGTGGTTCTACACCACACACTAAATTTGCTTCCATAAATTTTGGGACAGTTGAAAAGTCACTGTTTCAATTGATTTGCTTATCTTAATTCTAACTTGTTTTTTATAGTCTAAAGTGAATAAATAATGTTTAAAAAAATTTTATTAATTAGTTTCTTAGCCTTACCTGTTATTTCAACTGCTGATGTAATTCGTGTAAGTCCAGCATCCCTACAAACTTTGCCATCCCAAGAGTTAGGTCAAGTTATATTGAAATTTATCCCCTCTGTAGGCGAAACAGTGGATTGGTCTAAAAATGCAAATGATCTCAGTTTTAAATGGTTAGATAGTAAGTACGTAGAAGCTAAACGCTACGATGATGGAACGATTTATTCAACTCGTAGAGCGATATATCGTGGGAACGTAAATGGTGTAAAAAGCACTTTCTTAGATAAACGTGTCTATGAAATGCCATGGCTAGTGACCTTGCGTGGAGAGGCTCAAGGAAAGTTTGGTGTTGATTCAGTTGAATTCTATCCATATGTTTTGGCAAAAAATTCTAATGATTCAAGTATATGTTTTGGATCAACTCATGAAAATTGTGATTTCACACCATTTAACTCTTTAAAGAAAGCTGGAATTACTTATAAGAAAATTTGTGAAAATCAAATGGGAGCTGGCAATTTTAATAAAGTTTATCTCTTATCTAAAAAAGGTAAAAAGAACACTTACGCTATCTGGTCTCAATCTGCAGGTTCAGGCGGAAGCTCAAATTCTTTTGCACTAGATTTTTCATCCTCGAATGCAGAAGTATGTAAAAAAGTAAAATCGTAAGATATTTTGCGTACTAGGGGGTAAGTCGCCCCCTATTATATTTGATTTTTTATCAGGGGAAGATTTTGAAAAAAATATTACTGCTTAGTGTTATTTCTATTTATTGCTCTCAATCATTTGCTAAATTACCTATCATTAATAATAGTGAGCCTTTAAATACACTTCCTGCAGAAGTTTTAAAAGTTGTTCAAGAAGAAATTATCAATGCTTGTTATGAAAAAGCATCTGAAGCTGGTAGCTCATCGCCAAGACTAACATTTGATAATGGTTTTATTCGCACTGGTGATATTAATGGAGATGGATTGGAAGATTATGTTATCAACTCCTACAATGTTACTTGTGAATTAGTAAAAGGAATTTATCCTAGTAATGACTCTAAAGAAAATGACTATGGAACTTTAAATATTTTATTTCAAAATAAAATAGGTGGCTTTGATCATGTTGTTAAGAATTATCAACTCTACGAAGAAATGTTTATGTCAAGAAATCATTATGATATACATGAATTTTTGAATTATAATGGCGTTAATTCTATTAAGTGGAATAAAAATAAGCAGGCATTCATTTATACCAATAATATAGCTAATTATGAAGAAACAATACCTTTAAACACATCAAAATCCTTAACAAGCAAAGAATCTAATTCTGTTTTTTGGGAAGAACTATAATTTTTAATAATTATTTTTCTAAAATGAGATTAAAGTAAATCATAGAGTATCAAATGAAAAAATATATATTTTTAGCCATTATGAGTTTTATTATAAACCCTAGTTATGCATCAGATACTGATTTTTTGATAGAAAATGATACACAAGTAAAAATTGCACGAGAGGCAATAAAGAAGGCAGTGAATGATGGGGTTCATCCAGATGAGTATTTTGATATTGCATTTGTTGCAGTTAGGAAAAGTTTAAAATATAGAGCTGATACAAAAGAAAATCTTTATAACTTCTCTCAAAAAGTCGCAAAGATAGCCAGTGAAGAAGCATATAACACATATATTAATATGTATAAAAAGTCGAACTGAGACTACTTAATGAAGTAGTTTGATATAACAATGAACCGTACCGGGTTTGTCGGAGACTTTTTATTTAAGTTAGGCCACCTGACCTAACGGATTAATTTTATCATAGTACATTGCTTCAAAATCAAAAGGTGGCACATAACCTAGTGCACTATGTACAC
>NZ_VPEP01000029.1:0-22007 GCF_013417035.1 Acinetobacter sp. YH16053 | reverse complement strand
ATCAACAATACAAAAAATTTCTGTAAAATCGTACATGGTAGTTAGAGCCTTTGGGTTGTGTCGTAACTTTCTAAATGGCTCTAACTACCTTTTTTTCAAGGGCTTTTCTTATCCGTAATTCGGGTTAGGTACGATGTTCTTTGTCGCGTTGGTCATCAACCCAATCATGGTGGCATTTGTGACCCGCAGCAATCCTTATCCTTTAGTTTTTCAATGCTTACGCGAAAGTGGCATTACTGCTTTCTTTACCCGTAGTTCTGCAGCCAATATCCCTGTCAATTTAGACTTAGCCAAGCGTTTAGGCGTACAGGAATCAACCGCGAGTGTTGCAATTCCGTTAGGTGCAGTAATTAACATGGCAGGCGCATCAGTCACCATTACCGTTTTGACCTTAGCTGCAGTAAATACTTTAGGAATTTCTGTCGATTTTAGCACCATGCTGATTTTATCTGTGGTTGCAACGGTGTCGGCCTGTGGTGCTTCAGGCGTTGCGGGCGGCTCGTTACTGCTGATTCCTGTAGCGTGTGGCTTATTTGGTATTTCTTCAGATATTGCCATGCAAGTTGTTGCAATTGGTATGGTCATTAGCGTATTGCAAGATTCAACCGAAACTGCACTTAACTCATCTACCGATGTGCTATTTACTACTGCGGTTGACCGTGGTTTGAGTTAAGATACAATGCGTTAGGAAACTTACGCAATCATCCATTATGCCTTTTCAAACTTTACCCCTTTGGGTGCAATTTGGTGCTTTTTTTCTAGCCGTCAATGCTGGAATTATTAACGTACTCGGATTGGTGACCGTATTGCACCAGTCCGTTTCGCACATGACTGGTAACGTTAGTATCTTGGCGATGGCGCTAATCGACTGGAAACCAGAAGCTATGATTTTCTTGTTTCTGGTGATTTTGTGCTACGTGATTGGCTCATTTTATAGTGGCGTTATTTTAGGAAATAGCAATTTTCGCTTAGGGCGTCGTTATGGTTTGCCCATGAGTTTGGTGGCATTTTTTATTTTAATCTGCTGGGCATTATTGCCTTATTTCCCACGTTATGCCCTGCTTTGGGCATCGGTTGCCATGGGCATACAAAATGCCATGATCAGCTACTATAAAGGCACCATCATCCGCACCACACATTTATCTGGGGTATTGACCGATTTAGGCTTAGCTCTCGGTTATCGAGTGCGGGGCTTACAAGTTGAAAAAAGGCGTATTGTTTTACACCTACTGATTTTAATTGGTTTCTTTGTGGGTGGATTACTCGCTGCAGCCATTTATCCTACATTTAAACTGAATTCTTTTCTGGTACCTGCAGGACTCAGCCTAAGTTTGAGTTTGGTGTATTGGATTATTTATTTTCGCTATCGACATCTTCAACATTAAGTTTCGGAAATTATCATGGTTAAAAATGCACTACAGGCACAATTGCTCAAAGCGGGTTTAGTGGATAATAAAAAAGCAAAAAAACTGTCTAAACAAACCTTACACGAACAGCGCACAGGTGAAAGTAAAGATGCTGAAGTGAAAGCCAAAATTGCACAGGCACAGCAAGAAAAACTCGCCAAAGACCAAGCTATTGAGCAAGAAAAGAAAGCCGCTTTACAGGAAAAAGAACTGAAAGCAGCAATTATGCAAATGATTCAGCAGCATAAAATTCGTGATACCGATGGTGAAGTGGCTTATCAGTTTTTAGATGGCAAGATTAAAAAAGTGTATATCAATCAACAAATTTACAATGCACTCGTGGCAGGTAGTTTGGTGATTGCCAAAGAAAATGACAGTTATGCGTTCCTGCCTAAAGCTTTAGCTGAACGTATTAATAGCAAAATGGAAGGCTTTATTATTGTCAATAATGCCGAGAAAAATGAAGCCACGACAGATGAAGAAGATCCATACGCAGCCTATGTGATTCCAGATGATTTAATGTGGTAGATCACGCAAGTATTTATGCAAATATTTATGCTAGGTATCTATTCAAAGCCAGTATCTGTACTGGCTTTTTTATTATGACTGCAACTTGATTGAAAACTTTCAGTAAAAACAAATAATTGAAATGTAGCAAAAAGTTACTCAGCCTTCAAATTTAAACTTTAGTCGATACACTATCTAACAATTTCATACATCAATGAAGAATTAAGGTGAATTGCAGGCCAAAATTCTAAGTGCCGTGCAGACGAAAATCAGCAACCTTAAAGCGAGGACCTTTTGCAAGAATTTAATTTTATTCAAAATATTCAGGAATGGTATAACCAATACCCTTGGTTAGAAATGCTGACCTCACTCAGTATTGTGATTCTACTGGCAATTTTAGCCAACTTTATTGCCAAGCAAATTGTAGTGCGCGGGATTCGCAAACTGATTTCTAAAATGACCTTTGCCAATAGTGAAATTATTTCACAGCATAGTGTCATCCGACGTATTGCCAACATTGTCCCAGCTGTCGTGATTATGAACGGCATCACCACCGTACCGCATTTGTCAGATAAAGTAGAAAGCTTTGTGCAAATGGGTGCGCAAGCCTTTATATTCCTGACCATTGCATTGGCAATTTCTGAATTTTTAAATATTTTTAACCTGTTCTATCAACGCAACCCTAAGTCACGCAACAAGCCAATTAAGGGCTATTTGCAGTTAGTTAAACTCATTATTTATGTGGTCTGTGCCCTCATGATTTTAGGCACTTTCCTGAAAAAAGATGTGTTTACCTTACTCGCAGGTTTTGGTGCGATGGCTGCTGTTTTGATGTTGGTTTTCCAAAATACCATTTTATCTCTAGTGGCTTCGGTACAAATTTCTTCCTACGATATGGTACGGATTGGTGACTGGATTGAAATGCCTTCTTTAAATGCCGATGGTGATGTCATTGATATGTCATTACATACAGTCACCGTGCAAAACTGGGATAAAACCCTGACCACTATTCCAACCAATAAACTCATTACCGATACCTTTAAAAACTGGCGTGGCATGCAGGAAGCTGGTGCCCGACGTATTAAACGTGCCATTTTAATTGATCAAAGTTCTGTGCACTTTATGACTGAACATGAACAAAGCAAACTTAAAGAGTTTTTGTTATTGGATCAATATTTACATAGCAAAAATGAAGAAATTGAGCAGTTTAATCAGCAGTTAGCAAATCAATCACAATACAACCAACGCCGTTTAACCAATTTAGGGACGTTCCGTGCCTATGTTGAATTTTATCTGAAACAGCATCCTGGCATTAATCAATCTCAGTCATTGATTATTCGTCAACTACAGCCAAGCAGTGAAGGTTTACCACTAGAAATTTATGCCTTTACCAAAACCACTGCATGGAAAGAATATGAAAGTATTCAATCCGATATTTTTGATCATTTGCTGGCGATTATTCCTGAGTTTGGCTTAAAAGTGTATCAAGCACCATCAGGTTCAGATTTAAAGCAAATTGGCGCACCATTTAAAGCAAGCTCTGCCAAAAGTCTAAATCCTGTAGAAATTGACGAGGCATAATTGTGAATTTACTACCGAGCCATGTGTTGCAAAAATTCTTGCATGGCTCGGTAGTTGTTTTATTTTTAACTAAACGATAAAATAATTTTATAAATTAAAATACATTTGTATATATAAAATAAGTGAAAAATAAAGTTTTCTTTCTGAAAGAGTTAGCGTTTCTGTATTTATCTAACAAATATGAAAAGTAGTGTATTTTAATAACTTAATGGAAAACTATACTGTTTTACAGGGTTTTATTTGCGCATTTATCATTTATATAATTTGTATTCCAATTCCAATGACGGTTCAATCTATCTGAGTATAGATTTTTTTATTATGAAAAATATTTTACCTTTAAGTATATTCTGTCTTTTACTAACAGCCTGTGGCGGTGGTGGTTCATCTTCTTCACCTGTAACACAAGCAGCTCCAACAGTTGTGGATTCGCCTATTTCAACATTCACCGCACCTACCCCAACTACATCATAATTAGGAACAGAAATGCTTGCGCAAGCCAAACTTGCTGCAACCGTTGAAACCGAGCTTGATGCCACTGACTTTAAAAAAGATGCAGATTTAAGCTTTGCTGGTGGTTTAGGGAAACTGGCATACAAAGACTTTTTAGATTCGCCTGAGCAACGCAAAACCTATATTGCTAATGTCGTTTTGTGTAATGGTGTTTGTTACCAAGATGATACTGCGATCAAAACTGCTCAAATTCAGTTCAATATTGTGCCAAAAGCCAATGGAACAATGGCTGTTGAAAACTTGCAGTACCGAAAATTAGATGAAAACAGCCTAAATCTATACGCACTCCAACAGCCCCTAAAATCATTACTCACAAGCAACCGAGTACTAGAAAGCCGTATTGACTTGCCTACTTCATTTGAAATGTTAGATGAAAGTCATCGTATTTTTGAGTTTTCTATTTATGGCGACCCTATAAAAGATGAGCTACAAATTTCAAAACTCAAACTCGCCTTTTCTCCACATGGACAATGGTTCACGTCATTAAGCCAAGATGTTTTAGTTGCAGGTACACGTGTACAAGATGAAGCGGCTTTTGAAGAAAGCACCGCATTTAATAAGACATCTTTTAGGGGTGTTGCGTTTAACTTAACGCAAAAAATGCAGGAGCAAATTTACGACTTTAGCTTTGAAAGTTATAAATATACTTATATGCAACCTAAAAAATTCAAAAGTATGTTTAATGACACGACATATCAATATGGTTTATATACCAACATTGGTTCAAGCAATGCTTTTGGTTATGGCTATGCACAAAACAGTGCCGAAGAATATATGATGGATGCTAACCCAGTTTATCGTAATGCGGGTGTCTTAGTATTTGATCCAAGTGCAAACTTTGCTGTGGGAATGCAACAACGCAGCAGTAGCAAAGATGTCAGCATGATTTTGCAATAAGTGATCAGTAAATATGGACAAAGATTTAAGTTTTGTTCAGCTTAAAAGAACTGATACGAATATTCAATTTACAGTTTTTGCTTTTTTATCAGCCTCCTTCAAGACCTCGTGACTTGAAGGAGTTTTTTTATTCATTCATAGTGAGTTTAATCAGTATAACGATAAACTTCTTTCATAAATCGAAAATGATCATAAGCAATAAGTCGAATTGATAGTGAAAGTCCCTTTTCTTGCGCTATATAGCCGCAAGAGGATGAGGGGTGCGGATTTATGAAAGAACTCTGATACACGAGATAATGAAAAGTTTAAGGCAGGACGCGGTACAACGTCGCAAAACATTGTTCTGCTTTTTCATTACTACAGAAATTAATGGTGTGCGCATTTTTCCATTTTACAAAATATTGTGAAATGTCCCCTGTTTGGTCTTCCTGATATCCAGAACAATCCACTTCATTATTGTCATATTTAACTTGCAAAATTAAAGCCGGTAACGAATTTGCAGGGTCTTGTGAAGGTTGATAATCATATACACCTGCAGACCATTCTTGACCGCTTTTAATCACCACATCGCTATTACTTTTAAAGTTGTAATATTCAATACATTTACGATTATTTGGGATTTGCATGCCCCACAGCCCCACAATTTCTGGACGGGTCACCACACGAAATTTATTGGTCGTTTCTGCTGCTACTGGCGTTAACTTGTCTGAATCTATTGTTGTATTTTCATTCGCAATCGCGCAGACAGAACATAAGCTTAAAACTGTGGTTAGATATATTTTTTTCATACATTTATTTAAAGATATAAACCGTTTAGACAACTTAGCATATTTTTAATCCAAATCTGCAAGCATAAACATAAGACAACAATTTTATTTAACGAAAATGTGACTTAGTTTACATTTAATCGACTTTGTAGGTAATGGTTATTTGATATGATCGCCTTTCTGTTGTGAACGTCACACTCATTCAAGTTTTTTCTTAATTATCAACCCATTGCAAAAGTGAGTTTAGTACTTGCAAAACTTTAGCATACCACAAACTATATCTTCGACTCAAAAGCAAATATTTGCCTTTGGACTGCTAGCCGTTGTGGTATTTTTTTCTTGTTTATTGGGTATTTTTACTCGCCCACTTAGCTACTTTTCTTTTTTTTGGCCAAGCAACGCCCTCTTGTTGGGGCTACTCATTCGCTTTCCATCTTTAAAAAGTTTTGGTGGAATTTTGGGTGCTTTTTTTGGCTATATGGGCGCCGATTTGGTCACAGACAATACTTTCCTGATGACGCTAGGTTTAACGCTTTCCAACTTTGTAGCTGTTTTTAGTGGGTTGTTTTTCTTTAATTTTGCCCGCGCTAAACTTCCAGCGAGCAATAATAATGTGTCAGAGCTATATCCACATATTATTGCTGTAACTTTAGGCTGTTTCTTTGGGGCTTTATTTGCCATTCTTCTGCTGCCAAATTTGCCGCACACCTTTATGTTAAAAGAAAATCGTTGGATTGATTTTTTTACTTGGTGGTCTGGTGAAATTTTAAATGCGGTAATTGTCTTACCTTTAATTTTGGCTGCCCCAGGCTGGTCTAAATTCAAAAAACTTATAAATAATCAATATGCTAAAGAAACTCAAATTTAGGATATCTTGCCCTTTTTTGCATTACTGATCTCTATCGCCTGCACCCATATTTTTTATGGACCAGGTGCATTGTTGTATCCATTGGCTGCATTAATTTGGGCAGCTGCCAGCTATCAACTTTTTAATTTGGCACTGATTAATAGCTTGGTCTGTTTAACTCTGTATCACAGCGTCACAGGCTTGTTTATAGATCAAGTGAATTCGAGTTATTTAACCACCATTATTTCTATTCGTGTGGGTTTAATTATTTTAGGTCTTGCCACGTTAATTTTATGTGTGATTAGCCAAAACCGAAATCAGTTGTATAGAGAAGTATTGTATTTGGCAAATCATGACAGTTTAACCGAAACACTGAACCGCCGTAGTTTTACTCAGTTAAGTGAAAAAGCTTTAAAGCATAAAAACAATCATTCATTGTCTTTAATTATGTTAGATATCGACGATTTTAAAAAAATGAATGATCAATATGGGCATTATGTCGGTGACCGTGCTTTGCAACATCTCTCTAACATCGTTAAAAGCAATTTACGTGATCACGATTTATTTTGTCGCATTGGTGGTGAAGAGTTCATTATTTTGCTGAACAATAATAACTTAAATAAAACTCAACGCATTGCAGAACGTATTCGTATGTGTATTGAACATCAAGCGTTAAATTTAGAAAACCTTGAACCCATTCATTTTACAGTAAGCATGGGCGTGTCACATACACACTTACCCACCAATCTCCCTTTACAAGATTTAATTATTCAGGCAGATCAGGCGCTATATCAGGCAAAAATGCAAGGTCGTAATCGGGTCATTCTTGCTTCTTAAACAAAAATAGCATACAACATCAATTTGACAATACAGATTTTCAGGATTGAAATGAAACTTGCAGAATACCTCCAATATGATGCTTTAGGCTTGGCAGAGCTGGTTGCCAAAAAGGATGTTCAGGCCTCAGAATTATTAGATATTGCGTTACAACGTGCTGAACAAACCAATCCACAATTAAATGCCATTATTATTCCTATGCATGAACATGCACGGCAGCGCACACAAACAAAATTAACAGGCCCATTTGCAGGTGTGCCCTTTTTAGTCAAAGACTTATTTCAACAATATGCAGGCTATCCGACTTCATTTGGTTGTCAGGGTTTAAAACGTGCGCATCATCTTGCAGAACAAAATGCAGAAATTGTAAATCGTTGGGAAAATAGCGGAATCGTTACCTTTGGACGTACCAACACGCCTGAATTTGGGATTAAAGGGATAACCGAGCCAGATGCTTGGGGTGCATGTAAAAATCCATGGAATTTGAAACACAATAGTGGTGGTTCTTCTGGTGGTTCTGCGTCTGCAGTTGCGGCAGGTATTGTGCCGATTGCAGGGGCAAGTGATGGCGGTGGTTCAATTCGTATTCCTGCGTCTTACTGTGGTTTGTTTGGTTTAAAACCAAGTCGTGGACGCACCCCGTGGGGGCCACAACTCAGTGAAGCCATGCATGGTGCAGCGATGCAACATATTTTAAGTAAAAGTGTACGTGACAGTGCGGCAATGCTCGATGCAACGCATGGCGCAGATGGTCATTCACTTTTCAAAATTGAAGCTCCTGAACGCAGTTATTTAGATGCAATTCAGCAAGCGCCAAAAAAATTAAGAATCGCATATTCGACCCAATCTCCGATTGGTACAGCTGTTTCACAAGATGCCATCAATGCCATTCAAAAAACCGTACAGCTTTTAGAATCTTTAGGGCATGAAGTGGTTGAAGACCGTCCTGCTATTGATGGCATGCAATTGGCCAAAGATTTCATTACCACATGGTTTAGCCAATTTGCTTATTTAATTGCTGAAATTCAAACTCGCCTGCCAAATCATTCCGATAATTTTGAGCTAGACTCTTTGGCTTTGGCTGCCTTTGGCGCAAAAACCACGTCAGTAGATTACATTCGCAATTTGAATAATTGGGGGGTATATGTCGCACAAATGAATCAATTCTTTGAGCGTTATGATTTATACCTCATCCCTGCAACTGCCTCAGTTGCACCAAAAAATGGCGAAGTTAAAACTCCTGCATGGCAAAAACCAATTTTAAAAACACTATTACATGCAGGTAAAGCACATTGGTTAGCGCAAGGTAAATTGGTCGATCGCATTGTCAAAGAAAACCTAAAATGGGTGCCATTTACTCAACTTGCCAATATTACTGGGCTGCCTGCAATGTCTGTGCCATTGTATTGGAATAAAGATAACTTACCATTGGGTTCGCAGTTTATTGCGCCTTTTGCACGTGAAGATGTGCTTTTACAACTGGCTGCACAACTTGAAACGGCTCAACCGTGGTGGCATCAATACGCTAAAATCCGTATTTAATGTAGCAATCAATTAGTAAGAAGCAAGCAAACTATACCCATCCAACTTTGCTTGCTTCTATTTTTGATAAAAGAACGGTGTCACTGCAAAATCACCAATCTAGGCTTTGGTATCACTCGACATTGACTGCGATTCTAATTGCTTTGGCAATCCCCAAATAAAACACAGACCAACGAGTGTAGATAATCCTGCAAAAATAAAAATCCATTCGCCTGAAACAATATCCCAATAATGCCCTGCCAAAATACTCCCCAATGCAACACCTAAACCCCACATGGTACTGTAAAGTGCTTGCCCACGACCTTGTTGCCCTGCAGAAAAGTTTTGAAAAATCACCCGCATGGCAATGATATGAAATAATCCAAAACTAAAGGCATGGATGCTTTGTGCAAAAAAATGTGCAAAAAATATGGATGGAAATAAACCAACAATTACCCAGCGTAAGCCTGTCAAAATTAAACATACGGCAACCAGTGAACGCCAAGACCAACGCTTTAAAAACAAACTCGCATAGGCAAACATAATGATTTCAGCAACCACCCCGACAGACCACAATAAACCGATCTGACTTGTGCTAAATCCTGCCTGACTTAAAAAATTACTATAAAAACTATAAAATGGTGCATGCGAAAACAGCAAAATCAATTCAATAATAAAAAATGAATAGACCACTGGGCGCTTTAAAATGGGCAATAAGGGTTCAAGTTGTTTTTGTGCAATGGGTGCGGTGCTTGGTTCTTGAATACTGAATGACCATAGAAATGCCAGTAAAGAAATACTGAGTAGCAACATCGGTAACATGGAGATTGGTATAATTTCCAAAATAGCACCTATGCCAAAAACCCCGACAATAAAACCTATAGAGCCCCATTTACGCACTTTGCCATAGAGTTCCGCACGTTTCTCGCCCAACCAAAACAAAGTCACGCCTTCAAATTGTGCCAAAATTGCGTTTTGGAAAAAGCTAAAAATTAGCATGAGTAATGCAACAGACTGAAAGCTATTCGGAACAATAAAAATCAGTAACCAAATACTGGCTTCCATCCAAGTTGCGATGCGCACCAAAAGCATCCGTTTGCCTGATTTATCGGCAATCCATCCCCAAATAAAAGGCGCGAAAAAGCGCGTTAAAATGGCAATAGAAGATAAAACACCAATTTCCTGATAATTAAAGCCCTGATCTTCTAAATACAGGCTCCAAAAAGGCAAAAACGTCCCAACAATTGCGTAGTAGAAAAAGTAGAATCCACTTAGTTTGTGTCGAATTGGAATAGGTTGCATTAGCTTGCATATCCTTGTATTTTCAATAACTTAAAATATTCAAAGGTTGCATAGCATTGCATAAGTTTGTCCTTGATTGCAGTTCAACTGTCTACAAATCAGTCTACAAACTTTAAAAAAATATTTTTCCTGATTTTTTGTAGACCGCAGCATAAGACACAGATGTTCTCAATTTTATGATTAAATTTGATGAAAAGCACGTTGCATTAAGCGAGGTGATGAAGTGATGGGGTTCTTAGGTGGTTTATGTCGCACTTCAAGTGTTACTCTGCCATGCATATTCCAACTACCTAGCCACCAAAAGCCTATCAAAAAAACTTAAACAGCCTTTGTGGAACTCTTCGTTAAAATTTATTTCAGGGTCGTCTTTTTCATCGTCGCACCTATCTGCTGATGGTAATTCATTGTACTTGGCATATAGATACCCATTACATAGCTCGGTGCGGTATTCATGCCCGCACTCAGGGTCTATTCTTCGGGTCTCTTCTGCTTTAAGTGTGAGTAAAGTGCCAGAGATAAGCAAAGCAAGAATGGCTAAAACCAAGTGACTCAGGCTCATTTTAATTTTCCGATTTTATTATTATTGCTTTCAATAATTTATCACCTAACTTTCGTTTGTTCAAAATAATTCAGACAAACACTACTTGAAAGCCTGATCTATTTATAGCTATTCTATATGTGCAAACTTCAAACACGCCATGTAGCGTAGGAGCACATAATGTCAAAAAAACTGCCGATTTATTTCTCGGATGACGCTTGGTCATCACTTCAACAAATTATGGGTCCTGAGGGCAAACCTAGCCCTACAATCAATGCAATTCTTGAACAAATCACGCTGCTTGATCGTCATGGCTTTACGCAAGTGTCACCACGTACACACGTAAGCATACCAATTGCATCTGAATCCATTCCTGCAGGTTTCCCATCCCCTGCCCAAGACTACATTGATAAAAGCATCGACCTTAACGAGCACCTTATTTCAAATGCCAATGCTACGTTTTTAAATACGATACGTACGACATCAATGGTCAATGCTGGGCTTGAATATGGCGATGTAGTCATTGTTGACCGTAGTAAAGAAGCCAAACACCGCAGCATTGTGGTTGCATTAATAGACCAAAAAGACCTGACCATTAAGCGCTTGATGATTACCGCCCAGATGTCAAAAGCTGAGTTGATTGAGCATTTTGGTGAAGACTACGACCCTGCCACTTTGCCTGAGGCATGGCTCAAGGCAGAAAGTCCTGACTATGACAGCATTTACCTGAAAGATGGGCAAACGTTTGAAGTTGTCGCTGTTGTGACTTGGAACTTAAAAAACCTGTCTGTCTAAAACAATAAGAAGAATAAATCATGAGAAACGCAAATCGTGTATTTGCGCTCATTGACGTGAATAACTGTTACGTCAGCTGTGAGCGTGTATTCGATCCATCATTAAACAATCAGCCCGTTATTGTTCTATCAAACAATGATGGTTGTGCGGTCGCTCGTAGCCAAGAAGCCAAAGACTTAGGCATCAAAATGGGTGTGCCTGTATTTCAGATCAAAGACATTATTCACCACAATAATGTCCAAGTATTGTCTAGCAACTATGCTTTATATGCTGAAATGTCCCGTCGCTTTCATTCGATACTGTCTGAATTTGTGGGACCTGGTGAACAAGAAATATATTCTATAGATGAAAGCTTTCTTGAGTTGACTGCGTACAGTAATAAGTTTGACCTAAGTGACTATGCGCAGCAGATGCGTGAGCGCATTTGGAAATGGCTAGGATTGCCTGTCTGCGTTGGTATCGGCAGAACAAAGACCGAAGCCAAAATTGCAAACCATATTGCCAAAAAAAATGCCCAGTTCAGAGGTGTATGCGATTTAGTGAGCATGGATCTAATAAATAAGGAACAGATTTTTGGCACAATCGATGTGTCAGAAGTTTGGGGCGTTGGGCGTAAACACGCGAAAAGACTGAATGATATGAATATCAATACAGTGCATGACCTTGCGTGCACTGACCCGCGCAACATTAAAAAACTATTCTCAATTGTTATGGCTAGAACAGTGGCAGAGCTGCAAGGCATATCATGCATTGAAATTGAGCATACCCCACCGAGTAAGAAACAGATCGTGGCCAGTCGCTCATTCGGCACAAAAGTCACAGACATAAATGACTTGAGAGAAGCAATTTCGATGTATGCCCAGGATGCATGTTCACGCTTAAGAAAAGAAAATCTGTTGTGTGGATGCATCACAGCTTTTGTACAAACAAATCCCTTTGATACAAATGTGCCATTCTACAGCAACGCACATACCTCAACATTTTCACAGCCCACTGACTGCGTGCTTGATCTTGTTGATAGAGCTGTGCGGATGCTAAACATGCTATATAGAAAGGATATGAAATTTAAGAAATGCGGAGTTGTTTTGACGTGCCTTGAGCCCAAGTCATCACATATTTATGACCTGCTCACAGATATGGAAGCGATTCATAAAAAGGAAAGTTTAATGCAGGCGCTGGAAAGTGTTCAGATAAAGTTTGGCAAGAAAAAGATTGCCGCGGGTAGCTGCTTCCTACCAGACCGCAATTGGTCAATGAGTCGTGATAAATTGAGCAGAAACCCATTTAAGTGGGGTGAAATGCTTGAGATAACTAAATGAAAAAACAGCAAGCCAGAACAAGCCGAGTTGCGTAGGGTTTGCGCCAACAATAAGGGAATAATAAAAATGAAAACATGGGCCTACTTTTATATAGAGCACACGATTAGGAATGGGGAGGTTTTTAGGAAGGAGCCTGGGTGGGCTTTAAATTTAAAGAGTAATTATGTGGTTTTGAGTGATATGCTCAATTGAGCACATGGAATATTAAATGTGTTTTTCTTTAACAACTAGTGTAGAGGGTATGTATGTCTAATCAGAATGTTGCTTTTGAGGTCAATGGTGGTGGTAGGAATAAATTCTCTGATGTCAATATAATGGTTAAAGGAGAAGGTAAAGGTTTTGTTTTAAATGATACCTCTGACAATGAATTTAAAAATATTGAAGTTTTTATAGAAAAGGAGCTCTCGTTTTTTAATGACCTAAAATCTGCATTAGAGAAGATAGATGATAACTCTATAAATTCTGCAACCAACAAGCCATTCAAGGAAGAGACTATTGGAAAAATTAACTCAATTATTGAATTACAAACTAGAGACAATCTAAAAAGCAATACTGCTGAATTAATTGGATTACTTGGTAGCTGGATAACAATTCAAAGTTTTTTGTTTCCACAAATTTGGCCATATATAGCTGAATTACAAAAAATCTTATAGGAAAAATAAATGGCGGGAATATACGTTAAAGGTTCGAAAAATGTATTTATATCAAATTTTAAGGCCATCAACTGCGACATAGCCTTAATTGCCGAAGATACACACAATCTAAATGTTAATGGTTTGCAAACAATCAGCTGCACTAAAGGAGCCTTGATAAATAACTGTTGGGATTCTGATTTTAAAAATATAAATATTGAAACCATAGCTCATTTACCCTCTAGTCAGGAGAGTGTTTTGGCTAGGACCGTAAAATACTTTATGTATTTGTAGAAATAAAATACTCGTGTAATTGAATCCTTTTAAGTGTAAAGGAGTTACCACCCAACACGTATCCCTACATTTACATTCGTCGCAATTGAATGAGCTGTGCAGCCTGATAGAAGGAGGCACAGCAGTATAATTTTAATTACATTTTTCATAATCAATCAGCACTTTGGCTACAGCCTTAGCAGCCAACCAGTAACGCGCTTGAAACGCTGCCAATTCTGCTTCATTTGAAATAAAGCCAAGCTCAACAATCAGACCACCGGCATTGACGTATGCTAGCCTGCCACGTGCCGATTTACTTTGATCAATCCAGCCATTATCACCACGTAAGCGACTTCCAAGCGCATCTGCTACGGCTTTAGATAAGTCTTGTGCAAGCTTCTTATCTTTCGGCAATGAAATCGTTTCCACCCCATTCGCCTGTTTTGATGTTGCTGCATTCATGTGAAATTCAACCGCAACGGATGAACCTTTAATCAATTTTAAAGCAGCGTTTAAATTTAGGTTTGTTGAACCGACGCCATCCATCTTGTGCTGAACACCTGCTTGCTGCAAATAATACGACACAGCATTACGGAATTTCGTCACCAATTCAGCTTCTTTCATTTTGCCGTTTACTGCGCCTGGATCAGTATTGCTATGTCCTGCCGTAATTGCTACAAATTGATTTACCCCTGTGTGCAATTCAGGCTGATATTTCAAGCGTGAAAAAACACTTAAAACATTGTTTAAAAAGCCAAGCCACAATACCCATGAGTGTGGAAGCAAGTCTTTAATCTCTTGTGGTACTGCTGCCCAAAATTGCGGAAAATTAGAGCCAAACAACCAAAGTAGCTCAAAAGCCGCATACATGATGACGTAAAAAAAGGCGCTTAATGCGCCTACTTGAACTGACTTGAGTTTCCAAGCTTGTTTCCAGTTATCAATCAATTTCATCACACCCACCTTTTTTACACGTAATTTTTCGCATATTGATTCTATGCAACTCAGCTGCACGCTGATTTTCTAAAAACTTAAATACTAGGTTCACAATAAAGCCTGCTAAAGCGACTGCAAAACCGAGCCATGGCAATATGTCTATTGATAAAAGCCAAGCGATGAAGCCACCGCCTGCGCCTAAGTATGTAGTTTTGCTTGCTGCTGCTGATACTGTTGCTGCGAGCTCCGCAGCGGCTTGCTTCGTTTCAGACACGATGCCCCCCTGAAATTTGGTAATAAAAAAGCCGCTAATGCGGCCCATTTAATGTCTAAGTTACTTAAAGTGTTAAAGCCTGTTCCCACATCTGGTCCACTTGATCATCGGTAAGATTAAGCAACTGGCACATATACATAACGGAGTCACTCATACGATGAAACTCTGTTGCTTCAGTGTATTCAATTTGAATCCGTGCTCGTGTCTGATCATCTCCGATTGCACTAATTGAATTTTCAATCTGGTCAAGCAACCCATTTTCGAGCAGTGTTAATTTGAATTGTCTGCGAGTGAGTGGGCGCAACGATGCTTGATATGCAGCATAACGCTCATTTTCTAAAATCCCTTCATTTTCTGCTGTGATTTTCCATTCGTTATTTTCTAAATAGTGATATTTAGATGGTGCAGGATTACCTTCATTGTCAACAATATTCGGGTTTTGCGGAGCAGTTATATCTTGCGGTAATTCATTCAAACGCAACGAGATAAAACGATTCTCTTTAATGTCAATCGGCTTTTCTAAGTCCGCAACTGTTTGACCGATTTCGTTTAATTTGCATTCGTATGTTTTTATCGAAATATCACCGCTTTCTAACTGCTCGTGAACAACAGCGTGGTAAATGTTACCGTTAGCGTCTTTAGGCTGTTCGATATACCAACCATCATTGGATAACCCAGTGCTGTTTTTGACTAAGTAATCACCTACACCTAGTTTTTCAAACTCAATATTCTGCTGCTGTGCTTCATCGTTCATTTCGACTTTATCTGCAAATAGCTGAACAATTGGTGATGCGTTTTTAATAAAACCGTTACTGTCCACTGTTGTATTCAATGAATCTCTAAAAAATCTCCATGTACCCAGGCCCGGAGATGAACCTCTGGCTGTTCTGCAATAAATTCTCGGGTCAGTCGAGTGGTAAGTGGGCGCGGCTATTTGAAGGAATCCGGCCCATCCGCCATTATGCTGAATTAATACACCGGCCTCCGCTTGCTCAAATTGAATAGGTTTGTTTATTGCAGCAGAGTCATAAACGCCAAAACCACCAGGAATAGTTGAATAATTATTAAAATTTCCACCATTAGCGAGCGAGGTAACATTTGACGTATCAGCAACTCCGCCATTTCCAATACCAAATGCTCCACGTAACATCACTTGTCCATTCAAGCTTCCAGCATTCAATGTTGCTGCTGTTCCAAGCCCTAAGTTGTTTCGAGCTGAAGCTGCATTTGTTAGGTCGGATAGATTCGATGACTTTGCGAGTTTTGTGTCAACTTCATCAATAATCTCATTTGTCTTAAGCGACAAACTATTGAATAACCAGTTAAACCACTGCCGAGCGGGTTTCTTTAACACAGGAAACCCATCAGTTAAAACCAAATCGTCCGTATTTTTTTGCCCATCTTTAGCAAATTCTGGTAATTTATTAATAGCCATATTAGCCCTCAATTAATAGTTCAACGCCTGACGGCAGCGGAAAAAACATACGAATCAAAATTTTATCTACATCTGTAAAATACGAAGATTGATTAATAAAACTTACAGTCATATCTTTATTGTCTGTAACACGAAATTCAGAGTGATTTAAGACAAGGCTTAAAATCTCTCTTGTCTCGTTAATATTTCCAGCACTGTGGTTTTTTAGTATTTTTGCTTGAATTAATCGACGCAAAAATTCACCTGTTGGTACCAATCCACCTGTGCCCGATTGCCCTGATTCACGGAAATACCCACCTACACTTGGGTCGCCTATTTCACCAAAAGTCAATGCGTTTTCTTGATCATCAAAGCCAAAGTATTCAAGCTGTGCAGCACCAGGAATAATTAATGGTGTGCCTGTCCATCTCGCTAAAGTCTCTAAATACGGATCGTTGGAATTTTCAACATCGTATTTGCCATTTAGATTTTTTAAAAAATTAAAGCAGTCAATCATGGGTTGAGAGACTGCTTTTATCATTAAATTAAAACGCTCTTTATGTTTATGCTGGCTTGTAATCAAGCTTGCATAATCACCAATTGTTTTGTCATTCACTTGTCACCTCAATAGCAATTGTTGATGCATCACAAAACGCAACGCAACCGAACGGCAATGTGTAATCACCAACAACATCAACACCATCAACTTTGGTTGTGATACTTGTGACCTCGTATGTTTTACTTTGATCATCACCGTATAAGTTTGCAGGACCATAAAGCTTGTTCTGCAGAACCTTGTCACCAATATCCAAAGCATTCACATAACTTGCGAGGCTTAGCGAGATAGCGTCAGCAGTGTCGGCACTGTATGATTCATTTGTTGTGATTTGAATATGAAAGCTAATGTTTTTAATATCTGGTCGATAGATACTTACAACATCAGGCTCATCATAGATATTCATAATCGTGACATTGGTATTACCGTACCAACTCGATCCCATTGATTTTTTTGCATGCATAATTGCCGCAATCTCTTGAGCATCACCGCCAGACACGATCACGCAAACCGATCTAGGCGTCACACCATTTTCATCAATAGCATTTGATTTATTCTCGAATGTTTTACAGCGCGTAACATTGTTTAAGCTCAATATTGCAGCCCGAATTGCTTCAGTTTGTGATATTGCTGCAATTGATACCGATAGAGCCTGTCTTTGTCGCAAACGTGCATTACTTTCAGCGTCTTGACCAACTGACGATGTATTGCTGTTTGATACGGATTGCCAACCGCGTGTCGGTGTTAGAATTTTTGTAATGCTATTGGCTGCTGCAAAGATGGCACCTGCCTTTTCTGCAGTTGCGGTCACAGTAATTTCGCCACTTGGCGGCAGTGTGATTGAAGTTGGCAATAACCATTTATTATTACTGCTATCACCCACCACACCGTTATTTACTGCCGTCCCTGCAATACCTGTCAGTGTTACATCAACCGTGGAAAACGTGGCTAATGCTCGTTGAATACCATTAATTTTCACATTACGAGTCAGTGCGTCAGTGTCTGCTGTTTTGGGGTTGAATGAGTTATACGTCTGAATACACATGCTATTTACATGACTAAACTGCAGCGCCAAGACACCTAGCCATTGCCCATCCAAGCTATCATTATCAAGGTACACATCATCGCCATAAATGCTTTTATATTGGCTTTTGAGCCAAGCCAAAATTTGATCAAATGTCGGCGCGTGAATGCCAGTTTCATCAATCGTTGGTGCAATTGTTGTTAATTCCATTCATACACTCCAATTAAATCACTCTGCCCATAAATTGTATTTACCAGCATTTCTACTGTGAGCTTTCTTGTCTTTGGCTCAAGATAACTTTGAAAATTATCAATGCTTAAGACGCCTCTTGTTTCAAGCACACGCTGTCTTAATGTAAGCTCATATAGGTTTTGAGAGTGCTTTCCTAGAATCGCTTGCGTCCAGCCTGTGCCATCCGACACATCTGCAAACCATTCCCCGACCCATAATTTCAAACGTGTATCAATCGCCTGTGCAACCGCGTCAGCATTATCAATGTGAAAGTCATTTAAGCTGCGACCAAAGGTGTAATCGCCATTTTCATCTTGCTTTCTGTATCGCATAAAAAAAGACGCTTTCGCGCCCCTCATGAATTATTGAATTACTTTGGACCACCAGAGTCACTACCGCCACTCTGGACGCCACCATGTCTGTGACTACCAAATTCAATGCCGCCAATGTTTGCACCGCCCTGCATAGTTGACTTACCTGTCACCTCCAAGGTGCTTTGTAAAGTTGATGCACCAGTTACAGATAACGTCTGCTGCATCTCAACTGGATGGTGAAACACGGACTTAGCACCAATAAAGTGAATCTCACCATTTGGCTTGATTTGAATTTTGCATGTATTGCTATCGTTGCGAATCTCAAGATCAGTTGCGGAGATACCGCTAATCTTTTTTGCTTGTGACTGCGGTCTAAAAAATGCAAATCCGTCAGATAGGTCATGCTTTCGTGTGTCGAATGGGTTTTGAATCCCTCCTGATTGCCACCACAAATCAATATTTCGATCTGCAAAATTGACAAGGCATTCATCGCCTTTTTGAATCGGGTGTGTGATTGTGAAGCCGCCCGCACATGGAAACATCACTGGCACATCAAGTAGCATTGGCAACTCAACTGTTTCAACTTCACCATCGGGCAAATAGACAGGGATTTTAATTAACGGCTGCACACTTACAGTCACAGCGTCACTATCATATTCAAGCACTTCACACGGTAAGCACGTCCACAGGTTCACCATGGCCGCATTGACTGCATCTTTAATAATTTGCAGTTGTGTTGGTGAGCGCTCATTAAGTGTTAAAGCCATAATTAGTCCACCGCATTAATTGTGATACCGCTTTTTGGAACAACAGCATTAATCGCAGTACATACCAGGTGTGTGTGCCACTCATCACCGCGCGTATCCCCTGTGTGCTCAATCGCTTGGATAATAAACATGCCATCGGCATCAGCTGCCGTCTTAGGGTTTTTGAAAGGCTGATCAACACCCTGACTACCCCAACCGATATCGTAACTCTCAGTTTGAAGGTTGCTCATATCAATCTGAATGCGACCTTTTCGTTTTAATTTTGGATTGAGCAGGCATTTAACAATCAACCCTTCACTTGTTAGCTGTGGCATACCCACCATGCCTGTTTTTGGTGTCAATATTTGCACTGGCTCAAGTGAGTAGCCGAGTGTATTAATCGAGCTAATCACATCGTCCGAATAGTCAAACGTGACATTATTTTCTTTGCCAAAGTTTTGCAGGCTATCGTGCAGCGATCCGAAAAAGACTCTGCCACGCGGGTACTGCTGTTCGCTGATTTCTGCTATTTCTCCAGTCACCAACCCATATTTATTGGTTTCTTCAATTAATGTATTTCCCACCTCGGTTTTTGATGTACCTGCAGGCAAACATACGTTGACTAGCGCTTCATTTTGAACAACGTCACCAGATACAGCCAGCACACATAACCAGGTATCGGTAGGATTTTCACGACCCCGACGATACTGAAATACCCTGCCTTTAAATGTGACTGAAAGTTCGTCACCGTATCCACACTCTAAAATGACTTGAGTATTTATTTTTTGACTATCCACACCTGCCAATAGGTTCATGGTTTCACTGGAAAGATTGTAGATATAAATTTCAGCAGCTTTAGGCTGTTCTGTGGTTGGCTGGCTCACCTGAAATGTAATTTTAAATTCGGATAAATCTAGGGCTTTTGGCTCGTTCTGGTCGAGTTGGATCGTAAGCTTACAATTCCGCTTCCACTGCAAAGTCATGATTAATCCTCATAGTAGAGTTTAATTTTTGAGCCAAGGTAGCCGTATTTTGCAATTTCATCTTGTTCAAAATTTGCTACATACAAGCTGCCATTAATGACGTGCTTATATTGCTCAAGCAAATCAATTCCCGCGCACATCAAAAGACCTGTAATTAATGGCTTTTCAGCAGCATTTAAAATATCTAAATACCATTGGTTGGTACGGTAAATAATGCGCAGCTTATAAATTGTCTTGCCGAGCGTTACGTTAAATTTTTGATTGCCGACTTGCAGCGGTATTTCATAAAACGCCATAAATCACCCGAATAACGATGTTTTGATTTTACTGAGCATGGACTCATTTGCGGGGCTTGCCTGCACTGTGCCGCCATCTGATACGCCTGCTGTATCTGCTGGGTTTTTCTGATTCTCAACAACCACTTCAGTTTCCGACGTTTTGACCAAAATCACTTTTTTAAATGTAATTTCAATCATTAATACGTTTTCGGTTTGCAGGTCAGTTGTGCAGCCTAGCGACTTAATCAGCATGTTTGTATAGAGCCGCTTACCCGTAGAAACAATCAAAGGCACTGCCGACTCTTGTAGTTGTATGAGCGTCTGATAAACAATGTTTAAGCTTGTATTTCCGCTTAGAAAAGTATCACCAACCAAGCCATTTAATTTTCCTGCACTCTCCGACCAGCCGACTTTAATTGTGACTTCTGGCGCTTCTTTGTACGCATGGTCATTGATTGGCGCACCCACTTCGGTTGGATGCTCAGTGATTTTGAGTTCATCCTTGTGCTTTTCCTCTACAGTTACGTCAGCAAACAACCCCATGATTGTTCGACCACGCCCAGACAGGAGCAGTGAACCTACTTTTTCAACAAGCGGATTCGCTAAACCGCCCAAGGCGGATGTGATGAGTTGATTCATGATTCACCTTATTTGAGGTAATAAAAAACCCCGCTTTAAGCAGGGTTTTGATACTAAGTTTATTTCAAGGATCATTTTTTATTGCATCAAATAACTCTATGCAATTTGAGTACATGGTATTACCAAACTCTGTTATTGCGATTTCTTTTTCTCTCTGAGTTTCCATTAAGGGAGTATTGTAGGCCTCTATAACTGTTATTTTTATAAATTCTTCAGCAAGCGCTCTTTCGTCAGCTTTCAATGACTTGATATTTTTCAACTCATTAACAGTATGGCTCATTACATCTCGAAGGGAATAACCATTCTGTCTAGCCATCATTACCATCTCAGATGATTCAGAATAGTCACTACAAGTATCATAGGTACTAGCTTCCGCACTAACACTCATAATCCCACTAAAAAATAAAATCGAAATTAAAGTTAATCTTTTCATATTTAATTAAGTAACCTATGATTTGTATATTAAATATAAGGCATAACATCATGAAAAAACTACTCCTTTTAGCTGCATCTTTAGTCTTTAGTGTTGGGGCTTGGGCTAATAACTCATGCAAAAACAAGCCGCACGCGCCAATGCCATCAAAGAATTTATCTTTGTATGATGAGAAAACTGGCGCACTTCAGGATTATTCTGTTATTCGCCAAAAGTTATTAAAGGATGGGTGGATTCCAGTCCCATCTGATGACAAATACGCAGATCACCCTGAAGAAGAGTGCATTGTTGATCGCTGTATTTTTAAATACAAAGACAAATAGAGATGGATCCGTAAATTTGAACAACTCCTATAAGTGATATTCTGCTCCTCAAATGATGTTATAAACATCAATATATGGAGTATTTTATGGCACGTAGACCAAGAAGAAATCATTCAAATGATTT
>NZ_VPEP01000028.1:0-22828 GCF_013417035.1 Acinetobacter sp. YH16053 | reverse complement strand
AGGTCGCTGAACAGGCATTGGTGCTGATTCAGAAACTGTATGCGATAGAAGCAGAACTCAGGAAAAAGACCGATGGTACAGCGGAAGACCGCCGCGAATACCGACAACAGCATAGTCAACCAGTGATACAACAACTATATGAATGGCTCAACCAACATCATCTGACAGTGCCATCGAGTTCTCCTACCGCCAAGGCTATCAATTACACTCTGAAGCGTTGGCCAGCCTTAAGCCGCTATCTGGATGATGGCAATCTACCGATATGCAACAATTGGGTAGAGAATCAGGTGCGTCCCTGGGCGTTGGGACGCAAGAACTGGCTGTTTGCAGGTTCGCTGCGCAGTGGTCAGCGAGCGGCAAACATCATGACTTTAATCCAGTCAGCAAAGCTGAATGGCTTGGATCCGTATGCCTATTTAAGTGATGTGCTGAAAAGGTTACCGACACATAAAGTGACCCAGATTGAAGAGTTACTGCCACACTGCTGGAAACCTAAATCGAATTAAAATTGGTATGGGATTCAGCGGACGCTTACGCACATAGGATCTTTTGATTTCAGATACGAAACAGCAAAAAAAAAGCTTATCTAAGACAGATAAGCTTTGAAAACTACAATCTAAAATAAGAAAGCTAAAACAAAGAAACTACAGCAAGTATCTTTGACTTCAATTATAGCGATTGTTCATTTTTTAACAAATAGTTTAAAACTAAAGTCTAAGATGTTTTATCTATCAGTCTTAACCTGAAAGCATTCGTGCATTAAATTTCAGGATAACTCCCCGTACCTTCTGGCCACGGCGATAACACTTCAAAGCCTGTATCAGTCACAGCAACCATGTGTTCCCATTGTGCAGAAAGTGATTTATCTGTCGTCACCACCGTCCAGCCATCTTTCAGTTCTTTCACACGCGCTTTGCCCGCATTCACCATTGGCTCAATGGTAAATACCATGCCTTTTTTAACCACCAAGCCTTGTCCAGGCTGACCATAATGCAGCACACTTGGTTGTTCGTGATACACCTGCCCAATACCATGTCCGCAATATTCACGCACAATGCTAAACCCTTCACGATGCGCCACACTTTGAATGGCATAGCCAATATCGCCCAAAGTCGCGCCCGGTTTCACCGCATGAATCCCTGCGCGCATCGCCTCATAAGTGGTATCGACCAGTTTTTTCGCTTCTGGTTTCACCTGACCCACATAGTACATACGACTGGTATCACCATAAAAACCATCTTTAATCACTGCCACATCAATATTAATAATGTCGCCATCTTTTAAAATGGTTTTGGATGATGGAATACCATGACAGACCACTTCATTGGGTGAAATACAGGTGGTTTTGGTATAACCGTGATAGCCCACATTGGCAGGAATGACTTTTAAGGTATTTACAATATAATCGTGACACAAATCATCTAAGTATTCTGTCGTGACTCCGGGTTTGACATGCTCGCCAATCATCTGCAACACCTGAGCAGCCAAACGCCCCGAAATGCGTAATTTCTCAATATCTTGCTCTGATTTAATGCTGACTTTAAGGGCGCGCATGATGAACTCCTGACCTGAAGCCTGAGATTATAGCCGTTATTTAAAACCTACTCAAACCTACTCAATGTGGGTTTGATGTTTAATTCCTACTTCACCATCAAGAACCTAAAACATTTGCTTTAGGGATTACCTCAATTCCATAGGCTGTCACGGTGTAACTCACCGCCTTAATCACCACTTATGCAGTGATTAAATCTTTATCCGCATATCGCAGGATATTAATTGATGCATTAACATCACGATTTTGGATGGTTTGGCAAACTAAGCACTTCCACTCTCGCGCAGAAAGTGTGAGAGATTGATTTAATTCACCACAGCACGAACACATTTTACTACTTGGGAGGAATCGACCAACCGAAAGTACCGATTTTCCATGCTGTTTGGCTTTATAAATCAACTGCCTTTTAAACTCATAAAAACCCATATCGGATATAGCTCTTGCGAGTTTACGATTCCTCAACATGCCTTTAACATTCAAATCTTCAATCGCAATCACATCAAAACGTGTTACCAAATCCGTTGTGACTTGATGAAGATTATTCTTGCGTAGACAGGCAATTTTATAGTGCAGGCGAGATAGCTTGGCTTTTGCTTTTTCTCGATTCTGACTACCTTTTTTCTTACGACTAAAAGACTTGTTGAGTCGCCTTAGTTTTGCAAGCTGTCTTTTAAGTGGTGCGTTAGAAGGAATAACCTCACCATTTGAAAGGGTGGCAAGATTAGAGACACCCAAATCAACACCGATACTTAAACCTGTTTTCGGTTTAAGCTTTTCGATCTGGGTGAGTTCGACAGCGATTGATACAAACCACTTACCACCTTGTTTAAATATTTTGGCCGAGAGAATTTTACCCTTATAGCGCAGATTCTCAGTCATTTTCACCCAACCCAAATTAGGGATTTTAATAGACCGACCCTTTACGCTAAATTGATCATTTGATAATGAAAAACGGTCATCCTTGCCTTTTTTTCTTGGCTTGGGGTATCCTGATTTGCCGTTAAAAAATCTATCAAAAGCACTACCCAACTGCTTAATCGCCAACTGTGGTGCGCACTTAGTCACTTTCTTCATGAAAGGATATTTTTCAAATTTAAAAGTGTTTAGGTGCTTTCTTAATTTACTCTCTTTAGGTCTATTAAGAAGCATTTCATTCACCGCAACATCATAATACTCACACTGATCTCGATATTCCTTATCAGCCTTGTATTGTCGCTGCCACTCTCTTAAAGCCCAATTATATGACAAACGAGCAACACCACTTGCCTGAGCAAAATGGCTTGCTTGTTTATTATTGGGCATCAATTCAATGATATGCCCTCGTATAAATCGACTCATAGTGCTTCTTTGACCACCTGTATTAGCTTTTGGTTCTTTTTACTTCGGCTTCCATATAATCGTGCTGAAAATACAGTGATAATTTCCAGGACATCTTGAGACAGTTCCTCCTCAAAACTCAAATTTTCACCCTGATTAATAATTACAATTTCAACATTCCGAGCTTCACATAAAGCAAAAACCAATTCAGCACCAAAACGTAATAATCGATCTTTGTGGGTTAAAACCAATCGACCAATTTCATTATTAATAATTCCATCCAAAAGAGCCTTAAGCCCTTTTTTGTGATAATTCATCCCTGAGCCTAAATCACTAATAATCTCAAATGTCCATCCCTGCTTGGCACAGTACATTTCCAAAACTTGTTTTTGTCGCTCAAGATCAGCCTTTTGATCGTGACTAGATACTCTTGCATAAGCAATAGTTTTTCGGCTGTTCTGAATTGATAGATCATGGATAAGTTCAGGTGTGATCTTGCTTAGATCGTAACGTCTGTGATTTTTTGGGGTTCTATCTGCGACTAAAGTGCCTTCCTCATCCCATCTTCTTAGGGTTTGGATGGAAACACCCAGTGTTTTAGCTGCAACGCCAATACTAACATATCTACTCATTTAGACCTCTTGCGAAAGTAAAAACTGCCTCAATATAGATTTCATGAAATATCAGAAATTAAATCGTTTTTCAGATTCTGAATTCCAGCGCTTGGTTGGTGTACCTCGAGCAGTTTTTAGTGAAATGGTCGAAGTTTTAAAAGAAGCAGAATCACTTAAAAAGAAATTAGGGCGTCCTCATACTTTAGCTATAGAGGATCAATTATTATTAACACTCAATTACTTACGGAGCTACAACACCCAATTGGAATTGGCGGCAAATTACCATATCGCTGAAAGTAATGTGAATCGAACTATTAAAAAGGTTGAAGATGCATTAATCAAATCAAGACGTTTTACCCTGCCAAAACGAAGCATTACCACAGCAGACGAACAATTTAACTGGGTAATTATTGATGCGACAGAATGTTTAATAGAACGCCCGAAAAAAAAATCAGAGTAAGTTCTACAGTGGTAAAAAGAAGAAACATACGTTAAAAGCCCAAGTGATCTATCATCCGAAGAGCAAACAAATCATAGGAGTAGATATATCGTCTGGCAGTCAGCATGATATTAAATTGGCAAGAAAAACAGTTAAGAAATTCAAACATTGTGACTATGTTATGACCGATTTAGGGTACTATGGGTTAGAGCAAGATGGCTTTAAATTATTGATGCCAATAAAGAAAAAGAAGAATTTACCCTTATTTGATGCTGAGAAAAATTACAATAAAATGATTGGAAAAATACGAGTTGTAATCGAACACATTAACAGTCAATTGAAAAGATTTAGAATACTAAGTGAACGCTATCGAAATAGACGGAAAAGATTCGGTTTACGCATTAACTTAATCGCTGCACTGGTAAACTGGATGAACTTGCAATAACGACTTTCGCAAGAGATCTTTTGTATATAATAATATAGAAATAGGTAGATTTCAACTAGCAGTTATTAACCCTTTCGGCTTGTAAAATCAGCTCAAGCTGCCAAACAAGTATCCATCGTCATGCGACCAACAGTTTTGTTTAAGAACTGCGCATTTAAAATAGCAACCAAAACTTATACTAGATAAGCCATCTATACTATGTGGGATCAGCATTTTTCAAAAATACATCAGATAAACAGTAAGTTATTTAATTTTTATAGTGAAGATTAAAATAGCCTACAAACACATATCATAAAAAATATTCATATGACCTATAAAATAAATTAGAAAATCATAGCTCGATCTACTAAAATCGCTTTCTTTTGTTTACATCTTATTTCTCTCCCATGACGAATTTACGCACACGGGATATTATTGCCTTGGGTTTTATGACCTTTGCGCTGTTTATTGGTGCAGGTAATATTATTTTCCCACCTATCGTGGCACAGCAAGCGGGCGAACACGTCTGGCTTGCTGCGCTCGGTTTTCTCATTACCGCAGTTGGCTTACCCGTGATTACCATTATGGCGTTGTCACGTGTCGAAGGTTCTATACAAATTTTAAGTTCGCCTTTAGGCAAAATCGCGAGCTTAATTTTAACAGTCGTCTGTTATTTAGCGGTTGGCCCGCTTTTCGCCACACCACGTACCGCTACCGTATCTTATGAAATTGGTTTCTCTGCCTATTTTGGCGATTCCGCGAGCACCTTATTCATTTATAGCGCCATCTATTTTGCCTTGGTGATGTTAGTTTCACTGTATCCACACAAAATTTTAGATACAGTGGGCTATGTACTTTCCCCGCTTAAAATTCTGTCATTACTAATTTTAGGCATCACTGCATTTATTATTCCGACAGGTACAATTTCACCTGCCATTCACAATTATGTGAACAGTCCTGTATCTGAAGGCTTTATTAACGGTTATCTCACTATGGATACCTTAGGTGCATTGGTATTCGGGATTGTGATTATTAATGCGATTCGTTCACGTGGCGTAACTGATAAAAAACTCATCACCCGCTATGCGGTATGGGCAAGTTTAATTTCAGGGATCGGTTTAACTTTAGTTTATCTAAGCCTATTTAAACTGGGGATGGGCAGTCACGATGTTGCCGCCAATGCCAGTAATGGTGCAGTCATTTTACATGCCTATGTGCAACATGCTTTTGGCGGATTTGGCTCGGTATTTTTAGCTGCAATGATTTTTATTGCCTGCATGGTTACGGCAATTGGACTGACATGCGCATGTGCTGGATATTTTGAGCAAATTACTAAAATTCATTATCGCCGTTGGGTATTTATTTTAGTCGGCTTTGCCTTTGTTATTTCCAATCTTGGACTCACCAAACTCATTGCAGTTTCAGTGCCTATTTTAAGCGCGATTTATCCACCTGCAATTGTGGTCATTCTACTCAGCTTTTTCTGGGGATTATTCCGTATTCCAACCCGCGTGATTGCACCTACTGCCGCAGTTGCATTGCTCTTTGGCATCATTGATGCAATGAAGGCCGCAGACTTAGCTAGATTCTTGCCAACCACACTGACCAATTTTCCCCTGAGTGAACAAAACCTCGCTTGGTTGATTCCTGCATTACTGATTTTTGTATTCACTGCAATTCATGATCGAATGAAAAAATAGCCAGTACGGACTTCGAGCTCGGCTATTTTTTCAAGTCATGCTCTATTTTCGAGCTGTATTGTATTAAAGTCGTGTTTTATCCAAATACGAATTTAAGTTAGACAATAATTGTCAGGTTTTACCCAAACCCGCACTTATTGTTTCATGTGCTAAAACTGCCTCTTTTTAAGGCAATTTATCAGTCATGATAATAGCAACCCAAATAATTATTTGGTATAAATAAACAAATGAAATTAAAATATTTTCAATAAAAAACTAAAACAAAATAAATCATTCACCCATTTTAAGCAGAGCTCAAATTAACGCTAAAGTCGTATAGTCGCCCTCAAAATTAGCTGGCATAAAATATGCAAGTACGATTGAAATCGTATTTAAATGGCTTAAAAAACACACTACTTTTTATTATTTTGTAAATAAATGATAATAAATAGTGGTATTTCATATGAAAATGATGTTTTTTATCAAAATATGACTATAAGGACTTGAAATAGTTTGCTAAACAAGGTAGAACAATAAAACCAATCTGACTGAAATGCTCTGATTTTAGTGATTTATAACAAGGAGGGATGGAGATGTTTTCACATTTCAATACGCAAGTCTTCATTAACGCTCTGAAGGCTAACCAAAATCTAGTTACTTTTTTAAGCACCACTTTTGCACTGATGCTGACCCTATTGCTCCAAGGCTCAATTCAAGGCAACTTGAAACCAACCTATTTTTTATATGCCTTATTGGTATGTATAGCCTTTGCGATTTGGACATCCATTGACCAAAAGTTTCGTGAACATAAAAACGTAGAAGTTCATTAATCTTACCCTAGCACCCACTCATTTTAGCTTTTTCGCTTTCACTTTGCGGCAGATGGATCACTCCTCTGCCGCCAAACTCAAAAAGTAGATTCTAATCATCATTCCTGATCTACAGCAAAAATCTCAAAATCTTCTACGGGCTACCAAGAAAAAATTAAACTGAGCAATTAGAATTACAACAATCCATAGATTGCGCCAAGCAATAACACACTAGTCCCACCCAATTCAGCCACAATCAATAACAGCATCGCCAAACTCATGCACCAACTTGGCAATGTCCATGCTGCAATTTGATGCGGTTGTTTAAATTGATTAGTGGTATCTTTAAGCAATCCATGCAAGATATAACTCAGAATAGAAAAGCTAAAAAATACTAAATTTAGAATCACACAAATTAAAATTACAGTGGCATCCCAAATACAAAAATAAGCCAAGACCGCTAAAATTAAACTTGCAGGTGCATATAACAAACTACTGCGATGTGCGATATCCACATAATAATGAGCACGCGCTTGGGCAGAAGCACGAATTTGCCAATATTTCCACACGCCTGTAAGCATCCCCACCCACAAAAATATTCCACTGAAAATAATCGCAAGGCGCACTGCCAAAGATAAACTTTCCATGTTTAACACTCTTTTATTTTTCGTGTGGCTATTTAACTACACTCGCAGACTACTAAGCTTGACTTTAGAGTCAGAATAAATACAAGTTTCTTTTTGGAACTCGTGTAAAGTAACTTTATTCTCATCATCCTTAAAACATTATGAGCACATTTGAAAGCTTAAATATTATATGTGCAGATGGTTATGCCCTCGCTGCCCGTTATTATCCAAATCAATATACACAAGCACAGCGTCTACCCGTCTTGATTTGTCCCGCGACAGGCATTACCAAGAATTTTTATCACGCTTTTGCCACATGGCTAAATGAACAAGGCTATGCTGTGCTGTGTTTTGATTTTCGTGGTATTGGTGATTCGTTACACGAACCATTGAAACAATGTGAAGCCAGTATTGTTGATTGGGGGCAGTTAGATATTCCTGCAGCAGTAAATACTTTGCTGCAAAAAACGCAAGCTGAACAAGTGGTTTTATTGGGACACAGCGCAGGCGGACAATTACTGGGGATTAATCCTGAATATCATAAAGTGGCAAAAGTCGTAGCTGTTTCAGGCTCTACAGGCCACACAAAAGGTTTAAAAGGTCGTACTCGCCTACTTGCCCCTGTGATGTTTAAAGTTATTTTTCCACTTGCCAGAATCACACATGGTTATGGCCCAACCAATGCAATTGGCATGGGCGAAAACCTACCTAAAAATGTGGCCCAACAATGGGCACAATTTTGTAGCAAACCCGGCTATGTCATCAATGCTATAGGCAAAACAGTTTCACAGCATTATCACGATGAAATTCGTTGCCCGATTACTGCTATTTGGAGTTCGGATGATAAGATTGCCACCGAAGCCAATGTGAAAGATTTACTCCGTCTCTATCCCCATGCATCGACTAATATGATTGAACTTAAACCAAAGCGTTATCAGCATAAAGCCATTGGGCATATGGCGATGTTTAAAAAGTCACATCGAAATTTATGGAATGTGATTGAAAATCAATTGGCAGTTTAATTTTTAGTGGCGAAGTCACATACAAATTAAACATTTGTTTTAGTTTCTCGCTTTTTCTTTTCCCTGTTTAAGCAACCAAATTTGTAATCCTGTTTGGTTGTTTCTTTTTTTCTATTCCATCCCACATTTCATGTTCAGCTTTTAAAATCCAGACTTATCGCTGATACACATTTTCAGGATGAAACATCACAATCTTTTTATTACACCATAAAAAAGCTCCACCATTTCGGTAGAGCTTTTTGAGTGATTTAATTCAAAGCTTAGTAATTAGAGTAAGCGAATCATCACAGTTTTAATACGGTTACCATCAAGTTCTGTCACTTCAAAGTGCACACCTTGATAATCCAACTGCGTGCCGACCTGAACTTCACCTTGGGTTTTATCTAAAATCAAACCTGCAACGCTAATGTAGCCTGCATCTTCTTCAATCAGATCCATCATACCCAGTTCAAGTTCAAGCTGGTATAAATCCAGCATACCTGTTGCTTTCCATTCGTTTTCATTGGTTTTAACCAAATCTAACTGTTCGTCTGCATCAGGGAATTCACCTGCAATCGCTTCAAACACATCAAGCGGTGAAATCAAACCTTGAACATTACCAAACTCATCGCTGACTAAAACCAAAGAACCTTTAGAGGTACGTAACGTATTGATCGCATCAATCACTTTCATTTTTTCAAAAATGTAAATTGGACGCTGACGTTTAATTAAAGCTTTAAGCTCTTCTTCTTCGTCCAATACATCCAACAACTCTTTGGCACGTACAATACTAATGACTTTATCTAAACTACCACGACACACTGGGAATAAGCTGTGTGGTACAGATAGAATCTGTTCGCGGATTTGTTCAGGTGAATCTTCAATATCGACCCATGAAATTTGGCTACGTGGCGTCATAATTGATGCGACTGAACGCTCTGCCAAGGTCAAGACACCACCAATCATGTAGCGTTCTTCATCTGCAAACGCTTCTTGCGCTTCGTTATGCAAATCAGGGCTACTGGTTTCAACTCGCCCCCCCATCAATTTTAAAATTGAATCTGCAGTACGGTGACGTAACGGAATTTTTGCTTCATGTTTTGCAACATTGCGCTGACCAAATTGGTTAAACGCTTCAATAGCAATCGCAACACCAATACCCGAATAGATATAACCTTTAGGGATATGGAAGCCAAAACCTTCTGCAATCAAGCTGATACCAATTAATAGTAAGAAGCTTAAACACAAAATCACCACTGTTGGATGACGGTTCACAAAAGCAGTTAATGGCTTAGATGCAAGTAACATCACCAACATTGCAACCACCATGGCAACCATCATCACATAGATGTTGTCGACCATGCCAATTGCGGTAATGACTGAGTCTAAAGAGAAAACTGCATCTAGAACAACAATTTGTGCTACAACTGCGGCAAAACTTGCATAAACCACATTGGTCGTGACTTTGACTTCGGGTTTGCCTTCCATCTTCTCATGCAACTCTCCTACCGCCTTATAGACGAGGAACAAACCGCCACCCAAGAGAATGAGGTCACGCCCTGAAAAGGTTTTTTCAAATAAGGTAATTAACGGTTCGGTTAAAGTAACCAACCAAGAGATTGCAAATAACAATCCTAAACGCATAAACAACGCTAAAGATAAGCCAATCACACGGGCTTTATCACGCTGTTCTGGGGGTAATTTTTCTGCAAGAATTGCAATAAAGACTAGGTTATCAATACCTAATACGATTTCTAGAATAATAAGTGTAATTAAACCAACCCATATTCCCGGATCTAATAAAAACTCCATTAGTTCATAGCTCCGAGATAGTTAGTAGAAATCGAAATATAAAGTAGACCTGCGCACGGCGACGGATCCATAAAAGTAACCTTTTTAGCAATAGATAGCTTAATTATGCACAATCTTGAACATTTGTAATTAAATTTTTAATTTTTTTGAATAAAACTAAACAGTACGATCTATAAGATGGTTTTTACTTTATTTTTCACATTCTTAATTTTTTTAGAGCGATGACAGCCAAACAAAAGCCGTGAGAATGGATTAAAAATGTCAAATGAATTGTAATGTATTTTTAGACGCATTAGTCATAGATTACAACTGTAAGCCAACCCACACTTTAATCTAAACTTAAAATATTGATAAAAAACAACTATTGTTAAAAGATTAGACCAAAGCTTATAATTTTTTTGCAAAATTCAACGCAATAACCCGCACTTTTACCTATAAGCCAAGTGTACAAATGTATTTTTTTAACTAAAATGCAGCCTAAGTTGATGGTTAAATTGATAATTCAACTTATAAAACCAGATAACTCACTACTAATCCAAACTAAAACAATTCTATAGGATTAATTGATATGACACATGAATATGGATTGAACTTAAACAAATGCTTACGCGCTTGGAAAAATAGCCATTTCAAAGCCAGCTTCTAAATCGAGATTCATCATATTTCGTCAGATTTCAACCAAATTTTAGCCACTGAAAGCATCTTGCTAAGCACATGAGTTTTCACATAAAATGTGAAATATCAAAAATACAATTAAAACAATGCAGGGAATATGCAATGTCCAAGAAATATTCAAAATTTCTACCATCCGCCGACCAATATGATATTGAACAATTTCCGTATTATTGGGTCACACAAGTACATGCTCAATATGTACAGAATGTCGATCAGGCACTTAAAAAGTATGGTTTAGATAATTCTCGCCGTCGTATTTTATTGGCATTAAGGTCAAAAGCACATGCGAGTGTGTCTGATTTGTCAGACATGGTGGTGTCAAAAATGTCAACTACAACTAAAATTGTTTATCGTTTAAAAGATGAAGGTTTGGTTGAAACTTATTCTTGTGATGATGATGCGCGTATCACTCGTGTCGTGCTTACTGAAAAAGGTAATGAGATGACCAACAAAATTAATGATCTGACTAGCGTTGTTTTAGAGCAGTCATTTGATGGTTTAACTCCACTACAAATTGAAAAAATGATGGAAAGTTTACGTCATATTTTTAATAATTTAGCACGCTAAACATCACGTTATTGTTCCACATCTGTTCTTATCCTATATAAGCACAAGATGTACTTAAAGATCGAAAAAATTGAGCTGGGGGCTTACTTTTTCGATCTTTGCTTTTGGTACATGTGAACACTCAAACTCGTCTAAAGGAAAGCCCTGCACAAAGCTGTGTATGTTCGGTGTTTTCAAACTTAGCCATTCATCTAAACGTGCATGTGGAATAACAATAACAGAACGTTTGACTGGCCCAGGCCCATGAAATTCCTTCATCATCGCGTGATCAATTGCGTCCATGGTAATCATACTCGCAGAACGGACAATTTCTTCCGTGCCTTGCCCATCCTTTAAACGGCAAATTTCATACAGTGCTGCAATAAAAAAGGCCTGTCCATCTTTACGACGTACACCCCAACGCTGCGGTTTACTGTCTATATATTTGAATTCATAAAATTCTGACACAACAATCGCGCCAAATTTACACTTATAAGCAGCTTCACTAAAACTTGGTTTTTCTAATAAAGTTTCGTTACGGCAATTATAGGTTTTTTGCGCAATACTTCTGTCTTCCGCCCATTTGGGAATCAAGCCAAAATTCACCGAGCGCCACTCTAAACCTTGTTCAGACTTAAACAATAGTGGCACACTCGAATTTGGATACGCTTCTTCAGCATATTCAAACGGAATTTCAGGCAGACCTAATGCAGATAATTGCGCTATGCTTATTGGTTTAAAATTGGCACACATATACAAATTGGATGATTAGACACACGCACTATATTATGCGTTTTGATCATGAACAGTAAGTGCGCACCCACGCATTCCTTCTTACTCAAACAAAACGCAGGACAAATAATTACCGTTAAGCTGGCAATGTCAGCCAATGCGTGCGGGTAAATTCTTCAAATATCCAGCGCCCATTAAAACGACCTAAGCCTGAGTTTTTCTCACCACCAAACGGTGCATTGGCATGATCGGCAACGGTAATACCATTAATATGTGTCATTCCAACATCAAACTGTGCTGCAAATTCTGCACCGCGTTCTACATTTGTAGTGCATACAGCAGCAGATAAACCATAGCGTGTATCGTTCGCTAACTGTAAGGCATGTGCGGTATCTGCTGCTTTGAGAATCGGTAAAATAGGTCCAAAACTTTCATTTTGTACAATTTCTGAATCGGCAGCGACATTCACAAAAACATGTGGTGCAACTAAGTTCCCCGTAACCCCGCCCGCATAAACCAATTCTGCACCCTGCGCCTGTGCTTTTTGAATAATATGCTGATGCTTTTTCACCTGTTCTGCATTAATAATTGGCCCAATCAAGGTGTCATTTTTATTCGGATCACCTACTACTAATTGCGACACACTTGCTAACAATTTTTCAAGATAGGCTGCATAAATAGACTGATCGACAATGACCCGATTGGTACTCATGCAAATTTGACCTTGATGCAAAAAGCGCCCCATCACAGTTAGTTCTACGGCCAAATCTATATCTGCATCATCCAAAATGACTAAAGGTGCATTGCCACCGAGTTCTAAGGCGACACGTTTTAAATGCTCACCCGCAACGGCCAGTTGCCCTACATGCTGTCCAACTTCTGTAGAGCCTGTAAATGAAATCATTTTAGGAGTTGCATGCTCAACAAAGTAATCACCAATTTCACGACTCGCACCCGCCACCACATTGAGTACGCCTGCAGGCAAGTCTGCTTCTTCGAACAGTTTACCGAGTATAGTTCCACCTGTGACTGGCGTATCACTGGCAGGTTTGAGCACTACACTATTACCACAAGCAATCGCTGTAACCACTGAACGCATAGACAAATGGAAAGGGAAATTCCACGGACTGATCACAGCAATAACACCCAAAGGTTTACGCAAAACAACACTACGGACTTTCGGATCTTTGCTTTCCAGTTGCGTCGTGGTCATTTGCTCGGGAAATTGTGCAGCTTCTTGAATAATCCCTAAAGCAGCATCGACTTCGATATTGGCTTTTAAACGGGTACTGCCCGACTCATCAATCAGCCACTGGATAATTTCTTCGCGTCGTTGCTGAATGACTTGCTCTAAGTTCTTAATGATGTATTGACGCAGACTTGTGGATTGAATCAATTGTTCATCAAAAGCTTTTTGCGCTGTACTATAGGCACTATCAACATCTACCACGCTGGCGCCCTGCATCTCAAAAATTGTAGTTTGATGATATGGATTCAAGTTTGGAATGGTTTTAGTAGATGTCCCAACCGACCACTTGCCGCCAATAAATTGTTGATTCAAATCTTGATATGCTGGCATGTATTTGTCCTTGCGCTACTTTTTATATATGACTTTCACTCTACTCCGCAGCTTGATGTTTTTCTAGCAGCAAGTACATCCTGTAACTATTCAGCTGCAAAATTTTCAAAAAACCATAAGCAAAATACAGGCAACAAAAAAGCCTCCGAAGAGGCTCATTTGTTTGTATTACACAATCAGTAAATCAAATCCTAAAGGATTAATCACCTGTATAACCTTTTAACTTTAAACGCGCTGCGTGTAAAAGTGGCTCTGTGTAACCAGAAGGTTGCTCGCCACCTTTGAAGATCAAGTCAGATGCAGCTTGGAATGCAATGTTATTAGCAAAGTCGTTAGACATAGGCGTGTATAGTGGATCATCAGCATTTTGTTGATCTACAATTTTCGCCATGCGCTGCATTACTTCTTCAACCTGTTCACGCGTTACAATTCCGTGACGTAACCAGTTGGCAACGTGCTGAGAAGAAATACGTAAAGTTGCACGGTCTTCCATCAGGCCCACATCATTGATGTCTGGAACTTTAGAACAACCTACACCCAGATCAACCCAACGAACGACATAACCCAAGATACCTTGGCAGTTATTTTCCAGTTCTTTTAGTTTCTCTTCTTCAGACCAGTTGGTATCAGTTGCAAGAGGTGGAGTTAACAAATCATCTAAAGGCAATGCTTCAGTTGCAAGCAATTCTTGCTGACGGTTTGCTACATTAATTTGATGGTAGTGAATCGCGTGAATCACTGCACCTGTTGGAGACGGAACCCATGCACAGCTTGCGCCTGCTTCAGGATGTTCAGTCTTGGTTTTGTACATGTCTAACAGCATGTCTGGTTTTGGCCACATGCCTTTACCAATCTGTGCTTTACCACGTAGACCTGTTTGTAGACCTACCATGACGTTACGGTTTTCGTAAGCTGGGAACCATTTTTGGCCTTTGATTTCGCCTTTACGAACAAATGGACCTGCTTCCATGAAGGTATGGATTTCATCACCTGTACGATCCATGAAACCGGTGTTAATAAAGATGGTACGGTCTTTCGCCTGAGCAATACAGTTTTTCAGGTTAACAGAGGTACGACGCTCTTCATCCATGATACCGATTTTCAGGGTTTTAGCAGGTAAGCCAAGCGCTTGTTCAGCACGTTCAAACAGCTCAACCGCAAATGCTACTTCTTCTGGACCGTGCATTTTTGGCTTAACGATATACATAGAACCGGTACGTGAGTTCTTGATCGTGTTCTCACCACGGATATCAGCCACAGAAAGCAATGGAGTGACCAATGCATCCATGATGCCTTCATAAATTTCTTCGCCATCTACAAGGATCGCCGGGTTTGTCATCAAGTGACCCACGTTACGAAGCAGCATCAATGAACGGCCATGAACCTTGGTCTCACCGCCTTCAACATTTTTGAAGGTGCGGTCAGCATTTAGTTTACGGGTAATGGTCTTGCCATTTTTCTCGATAGACTCTTCAAGCGTACCTTTCATCAAGCCTAACCAGTTACGGTAGCCTTCAACTTTTTCTTCAGCATCAACTGCTGCAACAGAGTCTTCCAAGTCTTGAATCGTCGTTACAGCCGCTTCAAGCACAACATCTTTCACGCCAGCTGCATCTGTCTGTCCAATTGGGCTGTTTGCATCAATCTGGATGATTGCGTGCAGGCCGTTATTTTTCAGTACGATTTCAGTTGGTGCAGAAGCTTCGCCATTGTAACCAACGAATTTAGAGCTATCCGCAACAGTTGTTGTAGAACCATCTTTTAGGCGAACAACAAGTTTGTTTGCTTCTACAGCATATTGAGTCGCGTCGGCATGTGAACCTTGCGCCAATGGGAAAGTTTCATTTAAGAAGTTTTTCGCGAACGCAATTACTTTTTCACCACGAACTGGGTTGTAGCCTTTACCTTTTTCTGCGCCATTTTCTTCAGAAATAACGTCAAAACCGTAAAGTGCGTCATATAACGAACCCCAACGTGCGTTTGCTGCGTTCAAGCAATAACGTGCGTTACGTACAGGTACTACGAGCTGTGGACCAGCCAATAATGCGATTTCTTCATCAACATTTTCGGTGGTAATTTGAAAATCTTCTACTTCTGGTAATAAGTAGCCAATTTCAGTCAAGAAAGCTTTGTAAGCTTCTAATTCAAATGTATTATTGCGGTGCCATTCATCAATTTTAGCCTGAAGCTCATCACGCTTTGCGAGTAATGTTTTGTTCTTAGGGCTAAGATCGACAACGACTTGCTCAAAGTTTTTCCAGTATGTATCACTGTCCAAACCAGAACCTGGTAATGCTTCATTTTCGATGAAATCGTAAAGTTCTTTAGCAATCGCTAACTTGCCTTTTTGAATACGTGCAGTCATTGTCTTTCCTGATATTGCTACTTTTTATACAAGAGATTCTAGTATACTGATTTATATTTAGCTGAATAGTATTATCACATTTCAAAATAACGATCATTTATTACAAGATGAATGACAACAATCATCATAAAGCCTGATCAGAAACACGACACTATTACTCATCTAAATACACTTTTACAGTGTATAAAGTTTTTGAAATGTCGAAATTAGACTTAAGTTCAGATTTTGTTGTAAAAATCGGCGTCAGTCTTATTGCAACCCTTCAAGATTAAGCCATGTTTATGACAAAATGTCGATAAAACCAACAGTCACATCTTTTCTATCATAAAAAAGCGCCTAGTTCTAGGCGCTTAAAAGATCAACTGATTTGATGTTTGGCTTCGGTGGCCTGTATCTGTCGATGTTCTTCATTTAAGTAATCATCAGACTGCATTTCCAATAAACGTGAACGTGTGCGTTCAATTTCAAATGCCAGTTTTTCGCCCTGATAAATTTCAATAATCGAATCTTCAGAAGTCAGTAATAACTTGACACCACGATCATAAAATTCATCGACCAAATAAATAAAACGACGTGTTCCTTCAGACAAGAAGTCTGTTAAATGCGGTACATTGCTCACCAAAACCGTGTTGTAGATGTTGGCAATTTCAATAAAGTCTGCAGGACTACGCGGTTTAAAGCACAGTTCTGAAAATTCACACCACAACACATCTTCAGTATGCGCAATTGTTTCAACAATACGTTGGTTGATAATAATTGGCTCAGAAGAATAATGTTGTGTATTACTCAAAGCACTGAAACGCTGTGCCATCCAGTTTTGATTATCATGCGTTAAAGGCGATTTAAATAATTGCGCCTGTTTCAAAACACGTAAGCGATAATCTACACCAGCATCGACATTTAGCACTTGGCAATGTTTTTTGACCATTTCAATGGTTGGAATAAAACGATCTCGATGGATACCATTTTTATATAAACCGTCTGGGGCGATGTTAGATGTTGCCACCAAAGTAATGCCACGATGGAATAGTTTTTGGAACAAGTCACTCAGAATCATCGCATCAGTCACGTTAGATACGAAAAATTCATCGAAACAAATCACCACTGCATCTTTATAAATTTGGTCTGCAACAGAATCGAGCGGGTTACGCTGCCCTGAAAGTTTGTTCAGTTCACGATGCACATGCTGCATAAAGTGGTGAAAGTGCATACGTGTTTTACGTCTAAATGGAATCGAGTCGTAAAACTGATCCATGAGCCATGTTTTACCACGACCTACACCACCCCACATATAAACACCCTGTGGTGCTGTTTGGCGGCGGAAACGGCGGAACGCTTTTTTTGATGCTTTATAGCGTTGAATTAATTCCTGCCACACACGCTCAAGTTCGTGTACAGCCTGCGCCTGCGCATCATCTGGCATAAATTGTCCAGAGGCTAACGCTTGTGCATAACGCTCCGCAGGCGATAATGGAGTAAAGGCTGTGGTTTGTGGCGAATTAAAATCAGACATATTCATCAGTACTTATTTGGGCAAATAGATTATAACGAAGATCGAATCACGAGATATAGCACTTTGGCATAGTTTGCAAAATACTTAGGCTATTTTGTATATTGGCGTGGACTTTGTCCAAACCACCGCTTAAAGGCATGGTTAAATGCCGCAGGCTCTGAATAACCAAGTAACTCTGCAATCATTTCAATTGAATATTCCTGATATTCAATTAATCGCAATGCTTTATCTTTGATAAGATCTTCACGAATTTGTTTGTAACTAGTGTTCAATTGTTGCAGTTGATGGCGCAATGTCCGTTCAGGAATTTGCAAAGCATGTGCTGTTTCTGCCATGCTCGGCATACTGCCTTGTTGTAATTCCAAATAATCTTTTACGCGCTGTACCACCGAAGGCGCATCATCTTCGAGTTTAAGTCGCTCTAACTCAATCACGCATTTGGCTTCATAACTACTAAAAGTGACTGCATCGGCAGATGGAATACGTGCTGTGAGAACTGCATCATCAAACCAAAACGCTGCTTGGGGTTGATTAAAAACAATATCTTGACCGTAATAATCATAAAAAGTTTGCAAAACTTCACTTTGCTGCGGCTGTGCAAATGGCAATTCTATGCGAATACGTGGCGCACTCATCCCCATCATTTTATATAGGTCTTGAATAAATTTGAACGTGCCTGAAATTTCACACTGCGCACGCAATACACCTAAACTACTATGTAAATCATTGGGTTGATAACACAATGCAATATGTCGCGTGCTATGTTGTAAACTTAGTTTCCCGCTTAAATGCGTCAATCCCTGATATTGAATCCCTTTTTCTAATGCAGTGGCAATATCTGGACTGGTCACCAATAACATCAATAAAGGACCATAACCTGCCAAAGCATAATGCTGTCCAATAAACAGCCCCATTTCAGGCTCTACATCTTCACCAATGACTTTGAGAATATCCCATTCCAAACTCGGATGAATAATTGAACTGGTGTCCAATGCGTCTGCACGCAAGCCGATACTTTGCAATTTTGCATCGACATCAACGCCTGCTTTACGCATGCCTTGTATTAAATACATCAAGCCAAGTATAGATCTTTTCATAAAATGAACAGCGCGAAATGGAATATCCTTTTTACCTGATTCACCCACAGATAGAAATTGCCGAAAATATCAATTTTTATGTCAGCACGATCATGTTACCACATGCTGGCTTATTCTATCCTGACTCAAACAAACTCAAGTCAAACAAAATAAATATAAGGATGTCTTCATGCAGGATGCAGCAGCTCATTATCAAGTCGCAATTATTGGCGCAGGCTTTGGTGGATTAGCCATGGCGATTCGTTTGCTACAACGCAACATTCATAACTTTGTGATTTTAGAAAAGTCTAATGAAGTGGGTGGTACTTGGCGTGAAAATCAATACCCTGGCGCGGCTTGTGATGTGCAGTCGCATCTGTATTCATTGTCATTTGCACCCAAAACTGACTGGTCAAAACGCTATGCCGAAGCACCAGAAATTTTTCAGTATATTCAAGATGTGGTGCAACAGTTTAATCTGCGCGAATATTGCCAATTTAACAGCGAAGTGGTGCATACCGAATACCATGAAAAAGGCTGTGTATGGCATGTTGCGTTAAAAGATAGCAGACAATTGAGTTGCCAATATTTAGTCTTTGCTTCTGGCCCACTGCATGTGCCACAAATCCCGCACATTAAAGGCATTGAAAAGTTTCAGGGCAAGGTTTTTCACTCGTCTCAATGGGATCATCAATACAACTTAAATAGCAAAGTTGTGGCATCTATTGGCACAGGCGGCAGCGCGATTCAATACATTCCTGAAATTGCACCTCAAGTTAAACAGTTATATGTCATGCAACGTACAGCTGCATGGGTCATTCCACGAGATGAACGCAAATATCTGAATATTGAGAAAAAACTGTTTAAACAAGCAGACTGGTTTAGAAAGTTGCATCGTGCGCGTTTGTATTGGTCGAATGAATCACGTGCAATTCCAATCATGCAACCTAGCGTGATGAAATATACCCAAAAACTGGCAGAAGCCTTAATTCGTTTTCAGGTCAAAGACAAACAATTGGCACAAAAACTCACGCCTGACTACATTATGGGATGTAAACGTATTTTAGTGTCCAATAAATACTTCCCAACTTTTAACCGTGACAACGTCGAATTAGTGACTGATGCAATACAGGAATTGACTGCAGACAGCATCATCACCAAAGATGGTAAAATGCGAAAAATTGATTGTCTGATTTATGGCACAGGCTTTATTACCGATCCGCGTATCTATCTACAGCCATTTAGCTGCATTGGTGAACATGGCGTTGAATTAAAACAGGCATGGAAAGATGGCGCAGAAAGCTATTACGGCATTAGCCACAAAGGTTTTCCGAACCTGTTTCAGTTGCTTGGGCCAAATACAGTTTTGGCGCATAACTCGGTTATTTTTATGATCGAATCGCAAGTCGATTACATTCTGCAAATGATGGATTTGGTGGCACAATCACAGAGCAATGCAATTGTAGTAAAAGATCAAGTACAAGATCAATTTAACCACGATGTGCAAGACATGCTAAATAACACGGTTTGGCAATCTGGCTGTGTAAGTTGGTATCAACAAGATGGTGGAAAAAACTTTGCACTTTGGCCAACCTATACTTGGAAATATTGGCTAAAAACCAAGTCGCTGCATCCGAGTGATTTCAGATTAATCAGTAAAGCGGCTTGACATCCTCCCCGATCTAAAGGACGGAGATTCCTACTGCTAGACGCTCATGTCCGAGCGCAAGAATATTCAGTGCGGAATTTACATCCCGATCATGGAGCGTACCGCACTCCACACACTGCCACTCTCTTATTCCAAGTCCTGCTCTACCTTTCGGACTACTGGAGCGTGAGCCACAGCACGAACAAGTTTGGGTGGTATAGGCTTCATTGACTTCTTCATAACATACCCCTGCGTTCTCGCATTTATACTTGAGCATGGTTCTTAGTGTTGTCCAACTGGCATCTAGCACTGATTTAGCCAATCTGGTTTGTGCTAATGCTTTGGCATTCACATTGCCAACGAAGATGGCTACATGTTCATTCACCAGTTTTCGGCTGAATTGATGCAGCATGTTTTGTCTTACATTTTTAATCTTGGCATGGATGGCTTTGACACGTTTCTTATTTTTTGCACGTTGAGCAATACCAAGTTTTTGTTCATATTGCGGATAGATTTGAGGTGCTTTAAGTTTTACGCCATCTGAACAAGTCGCTAAATCTTTTAAACCTAAATCTATGCCAATTGAGGTTTTAGCGTTGTTTTTTTCTATTTTGACTGCATCAACTACAAGACAAACATACCAACGTCCACGACTATCTTCTACGAATGTGCCTGTTTTGATATTGTATTGACTTAATCCGTAACTATCCCATAGTTTAAATTGATGCTTGCCATATTGAACATAGCCATCAGCATATTTGATTGCAACCTTTTTAAACGGTATCCAACCCAGTGAACGTCTAGCTGATTTTTTATTACTGACACGCCATTTTAGTTTTGCTTTTTTGAACTGCTTGCGTCTTGTGACCAATTCTTCTGTCACTGCCTGAATAGTTTGACTGTGCAGGTTGCATTCTTTCGATGTGCCTTTCGTGTATTTTGCAAAGTCGTATGCTGAAAAGAATTGTTGTTTACGTTGTAGATGCTTAAAACACAAATCATTGACATAATTCCAGACAAAATTTACTTCGGATGCTAACTGATTTAGCACCTTGCAATGTTTGTCTTTTATGCGTAATTTGAGTGTCTTCATCCAATTATTTTAACAGTATTTTTCTTAATAGTGACTATAGTACAAGTATTTAAAGCGACATTTCGTGTCGTTCATATGGTTTACTCTAGTCGCTTATATCCTCGTGCTGAACCACGAGGTTTTACGCTCCAGTGGATAAATTTCCGCTTTTAAAAGCAAACTGGCATAATCAACAGGTTTTTATCTATCTCCCACCTGTTGATCTCATGCAATCTCTTTGGCTGATTTTCCAATTACTCTGCTGTTTATGTCTAGGCTTTGTACTGGCAAAACGCCTCCCTCGAATAATCGAAAAAATTGCGTTTCAACTGCTGCCGTATTTTAGCTATATCCTGCTAATTGCAATTGCGATGGAATTTTCACAAACGCTCGGTTCACTACAGCAGCCATCGCATATTCTATCTACAGCTTTACAGATTGCATTTGCTACATCAATTGGTGCTTTTCTGTGTTGTTATTTGCTTTACAAAGGTTTGGGGCTGCAAGCAACGCAAGGCAAAGTTTCATTACAGTTGTTGATTCAATCCTGCATCAACATCAGTTATGCCTTTTTTGCCCTTTTGGCAGGCTACGTGCTGCATCTACTTTTTAGTGCTATGGATTTCCAAGTTCAGATCAACACTTGGTATTTACTGTTGCTGTTTATGTGGATGATTGGACTCGATCTCGCTTATTCGCCTTTAGATCGTTCTTGGCTGAATTGGAAAATTTTAATGGTGCCCGTAGGCTGTATTTTCGGTTCAGTTGCAGGGGTACTACTTTGCGCACTTTGGCTCCCCATCGCTCTACAAGATTTGCTTATGCTCTCACAAGGTTATGGATTTTATTCCATGAGCGGGATTGTGGTGTCGGAACTTCGCAATGCCGAATTGGGTAGTATTGCGTTAATGAATGATTTATTCAGAGAGATTTTTGCGATATTGCTGATGTATATTTTGGGATGGCGATATCCACGTGCTGCAATTTCTGCCGCAGGCGCAACTGCCATGGACGTCACTTTGCCCATGGTAAAACAAGCCTGTGGCAACGATTTTATTCCACATGCCATGGTCAGTGGATTTGTATTGTCAATCCTTGCACCCATTGCTGTAAGTGTATTGGCTGCTATTTAAAAAGAATCAACAATTGTCCTCTCTCCCTCTGGGAGAGAGTTGGAGAGAGGGTTTGCGCTCTATTTAGGCGAGAGTTAGAGAGAGGGCTTATCCACTGCTGTCCCATAGTTTGCTTTAAATAAAAAAACCTGAGTCCTAACAGTTAAAATATGAGTGCAAACAAACACTTTAACGACCAGGATTCAGGTTTTGTCACATCAGAATACCGTATTTCAT
>NZ_VPEP01000027.1:0-24952 GCF_013417035.1 Acinetobacter sp. YH16053 | reverse complement strand
AAAATCATTTGAATGATTTCTTCTTGGTCTACGTGCCATAAAATACTCCATATATTGATGTTTATAACATCATTTGAGGAGCAGAATATCACTTATAGGAGTTGTTCAAATTTACGGATCCATCTCTCTGCTGCTGCGGCATTGGTTCCTAAATTGATAGATATAAGAATTTCGAAAGAAAAGGCATTACATTTAGCGACAGCTTTGAAAACTAGATATGCACAACAAGTCCTTACTATTTACCCCAAGACACTTGAATTACACCCTCATTGTCAAGGAGTTCTATTATCCTTGGTCTTTAATCGAGGGATAAGTTTGAATGACAGAAAAGGACAACTTACACGTAAGCACATGCGTCAAATTAAAGAAGCATTTGAAAATAATAAAGTAAATACCATACCAAATATCTTTAGAGATATGTCTAAATTATGGACTAAAACGGGACCCAGCGGAAATAGTGGTGTAGGACGTCGCCGGAGAGAAGAAGCGGTTATATTTGAAAGAGGGCTGAAGTGTGAGTGTTATAAATAAAAAAATAATTTTTTTTCTACTATCTATCATTTACATGGTAAATAGTAATGCAAATGAGCATAATTGTGTTATTGGTAGTGTGGTTTTTAATGATATTCTAAATTGTTATATAGAAGAATATAAGGAATATGATAAAAAGTTAAATAAATTATATCATCAGAAAATAACTTGTTTAGCGACTACGAGAAAAAATAAGCTACGTAATTCTCAAAGAATATGGATTAAGTTAAAAGAAAAAACCTGTATTGTAGATGAAGAAAATTATGGAAGAGAAAGTCACTTTGAGGCAATGATCTGTGAAATTGAGATGACAAAAGAAAGAATCAAATATTTGGAAAACATTAAATAATTTGAATAGCGAGTATAGGTTTAGTTGAAAATCAATAAAAATAGACCTGTTGATTGGTAGTGTCATAAAATCATTGAAAAAAATAAAAGGTATTTCGAGTGATTCGTAATTTTTTATTATTAACATTGGGCATAGTAAGGTCTGTACATGCTGATTTTTCAGAAAAAGATTACTATTGTTTTAGTAGTGGTAGCAAATCTGTTCTATTGGTGCCTAGTGAATACCCTAACATAAATTCAATTATGTATTATCCATTCATGAAAAAAATTGAGCTATCTACGACTTTAAGGATTGAAGAAGTGGATATGGGGGATAATGCCAAGCCTGAAGTTTATAGGGTAAAACAAGAGATTATTGACAATAAAGTGAATGGACAATACAGATTTATGTCACAAGGCTATATCTTGTATGAAGCAGAATATTTAAATTTAAAAACTAAAAAGACAACAGTTTTTAATAAAATAAATTTAGATGCAAAGGGTATTAATTGCATTTAATAAAATCAAGAAGCCGACTCTCGTCGGCCTCTTTATCTTAACCTTCCAAAACTTCTTCTAGCAGCTCCTCACTTGGGGCAAAGTAATATGCGCCATCCATGGCAGTCACAAAGTGCAATAAACGGTCATGGATGCCATCACCTGAAGTACCAAACATACGTTCTAACATGGCATCAATAATGCTCAAATCTTTGGTATAAGCAATAAAGAATAAACCCTGATCGCCCTTGCCATCACCATAAGGTAAAGAGTGGCGCAAAATTTCCATTTCATCGCCTGCATCATCTTCAACGACTGTACGTGAAACGTGCGAATTTTCAGGTTGTACATCTTCGTCTAATTCAATCGATTCAAGTTTGGTGCGTCCAATCACGTGTTCTTGGGCATCGACTTTGAGCTTTTTCCATTTTTCTAAATCGTGACAATAGCGCTGTGCAAAAATAAAAGAACCATCGGCAAACACGCCTGCATCTTCCCCTAAAAGTGCAACTTCGGCACGATCATCTGGAAATTGTGGATTTTCGGTACCATCAATAAAGCCAGTCATGTCGCGTCCATCAAAATAACGGAAACAAACCCGTTCATCCAAGACTTCAATTTTGTCTTGAATCCCCTCAAAAAATGCCTGACTAAGTGCAAAGCAAATATCCGCACGTGTACTGGCGAGGTGAATGATCACATCTGCAGGCACGGCAGGCATTGGGTACGCACCTTGAATCGGTTGTAATTGTTTAAAACCTTCTGGAGATTGCTGATAGAGCTGTGCCCAAAGTTCAGGACCAAAAGCAACGCCAGTTTTAATTTGGGCATGTGGATGTTGGGTAATCAAACGATCCCGTGTGCTAAACAAGTCAGCCAATTTTTCTTTTAATTCAGCAATGCTTAAGTATTTTAAACGAAGTACAAGAAAGCGAGCATGATCTGAAGGTAGTGGCAAAATTACAGATTGGGCAGTCATGTATAGCTCCTGAAAATTTGTTGTTTTCTATAAAGTTGACTTTATTGTGCCTGATTGCATGCAGGCTTAATAGCCCGACCCCGATTTTATTCAACGTTTTTAGCCATGAGATTAAGTGAAATATCATATAATGCACTGTCTTGTGAAAAGCAGCGATATATGTCTTATCAAGTTTGGATTGCGTTTATGTTGGCCTGTTGGGTGATTAGTGTTTCACCTGGCGCGGGTGCGATTGCTTCGATGTCGAGCGGTTTGAGTTATGGTTTTCGACATGGTTATTGGAATGCGATTGGTCTACAACTGGCTTTATTATTGCAAATTGCGATTGTAGCCGCAGGGGCAGGGGTATTATTTGCGACAACGCCTTGGGCATTTCTAATTGTGAAATGGTTTGGTGTGGCGTATTTGTTGTATCTGGCGTATTTGCAATGGGCAGCGCCTGCACAGTCGATTGAAATTCAGCATGAGTTGACGCGCAAATCTGCTGGAAAATTGGTGATGTACGGCTTTCTGGTTAATATGAGCAATCCCAAAGCAATTGTGTTTTTATTGGCAGTTTTACCGCAATTTTTAGATTTATCTAAACCGCAATGGACGCAATATGCAATTATGGCACTGACCATGATTAGTATTGATTTGATTGTGATGGCGGGCTATACGGGCTTGGCTGCAAAAGTTTTACGTTTGTTAAGATCACCGAAGCAGCAAAAATTTATGAATCGTACTTTTGCTGCATTGTTTGCAGGTGCTGCGTTTTTGTTGAGTTTGGTGCATCAGTAATGTCTTCAATTACACAAAAGTGTACGCTGTAATTATAAAAATAGATTGAGACATACGTTGAAAATAAAATGTATTCCGCGAGCACTTTATTGGCAACATTGGTGGATCAGCATGTTGCTTTTAAGTTTTTCAACTTTAATTGCAATTGGATTAGCAATTCAGTTTTCAGTAGATAGCGTGTTTTGGCCAATTGCTTTGATGGCACATTTGAGTATCAATTTGATTTTTTCTTTTGTATTTGCCGCCTTGCAAACTTATTTTAAACATACGGTGTGGCAAAGTGTGGTGTTGATTAATATTACGGCTGTGTTGTTGATTGCCATTCATGCAATGTTTTATCTACAAAAGATAGATTGGAATGCTGTTTCAGAAAGTCAGCAGCAATTGAGTCTTTTACAGCAAGTGATTCACAGTGATATGGCACTGTGGATAGTGTATATGCTGCCACTTTTAGTCGTAATGCTCATTGCTGCAATACAAAAATATAGATACTCATTAACGAAAAACTAAGCCATGGTTCTGACTTTTTGAACGCTAAAAATCACCGCAAAAATGATCGCCATAGTCATCACAATACTTAAACCTGTCGAAATATTTAAGCCCGCACTTGACCATAAACCTACGCTGACTGCAATTTGCGCCACAATAAACGCCCAAATCACCATTTGTTTAGGCGAGTGAGCCAATAAACGTGCGGTTAAGGCAGGAATCACCAACAATGCACCCATCAATAAAGAGCCGACTGCACGTAAAGCCAATACTGTAAATAATGCCAATAACAACATAAAAATCAGACGTTGCCATTGTGCATTCACACCTTCACTGACTGCAATGTCAGGGTCAATTGCAATTTGAATTTGAGCCTGCCAAAACTTATAGAGTACCGCTAAGGCTGCAATAATGACCAAAGCAAATACGGGTAAATCTGCCCATGAAATGGTGAGTAAATCGCCAAATAAATAGCTCAGCAATTCAGGACGCAAACTTGGAATATGCTGAATAAAAAGCAAACCTGAACAGAGCAATGTTGCAGAGCAGAGCGCCAATAATGCATCATTTGGCAACCGTGGATCATGTAAAATCCACAAAACACCCACCAATAATAATGCCAAGAATGTCACGCCCATCCACAGAGGCAAACTCAACGCCCCTGCAATCGCCACACCCAATAACGTACCATGTGCCATCGTATCGGCAAAAAAGGACATGCGTCGCCACAGCATTAAACAGCCAAGTGGGGCGGTCAAAAATACCAATAAACTGCCCATGATCCATGCAGGTAACAGCAATTGTAGCCAATCCATCATGGGTTAAGCTTCCGGTTCAGGGTGAATATGAGGACGTGAATCATGCTGACAAGGCTCGGCATGATCCCCATGGGCGCAGTGTTCATGGTGATGTTGATAAAACACCCGATTGGTTCCAAAAATAGCTTGGTATTCAGGATGTTGCTGTACATTTTCGGGCAAACCGCTACAGCAAATGTGTTTATTTAAACATACCACACGATGCGTACCTTGCATGACCCATTGCAAATCATGCGACACCATCAACACCGCACAGCCATATTTGCTCGGTAAGTTGCGCACATAGTCATACAGTTCAGCTTCGGACTGAATATCTAGTCCTTGCATCGGCTCATCCAGTACTAAAACATCAGGTTGACGTAATAAGGCGCGTGCCAATAGCACCCGTTGCCGCTCACCACCAGACAGTTGTTGTACTTTTGAATCTTGCAGTTTGGCAATGCCAGTATCGCGGATAATTTCTGCTTTAATTGCGTCTGGGCATTTTTCTAAAGCCAGTAAATCTTTCACTCTTAAAGGCAAGCTGTGTGAAGGATTAAACTTTTGCGGCACATAAGAAAAGGTCAATTTGCGAGCATTTACGAGCTTGCCTGCATTTGGTTTGACAATGCCAAGCAAGACTTTAATTAGAGTCGATTTTCCTGCGCCATTGGGGCCAATTAGCGTGACAATTTCACGTGCATGTAATTCAAAATCGACATTTTTTAAAATATCGCGCTCATCTATTCGCACCTGAATATTGTGCAAGGCGATGAGCGGTGCAGTGGTTATTTGCTGTTGCACTGCTGACATTTTCCAGAAATCTCAATAATGCTGTGATGCGGGCTAAAGCGGTCAGAGGCTGCCAACTGATCTAATTGCTCTAATAAACCTTGCGCTGAAGCTTCTTTAACGACTTTACATTCAGTACAGATCAAAAAAGCCGCTTGGTGTCCTTCACGTGGATGACAGCAAGGAATATATGCATTGATTGAAGTCAAACGGTGAATTAGTCCTTTTTCCAGTAAAAAATCCAAAGTACGGTACACCGTTGGCGGTGCTGCAGGACGATCAGACTCACTTTTAATTTTCGCCAATAAATCATAAGCACCCATTGGTGCAGATGCCTTGAGAATGAGTTCCAACACTTCTTTACGTAGCGGTGTTAAACGAGCACCTGTTGCCGCACATAAACTTTCAGCTTCGGCAAGACGTTGATCGACATTGTGATGGTCGTGAACGCCATGTAATGCATTGTGATGCTCGTGCGAACATAAGCTCATAGCCACCCCAGTTGAACTTTAAAAGAAAAACGACAGTAAATCTTAGCATGAAGCGTTATTAGTTTCGATTATACGTAGGTATTTTTATAAATTTGTTATATTATAACATTTGTCGATTTTTCGTGATATGCCGCAATGTTTCGTTTATTTAGTTTCTGTCTTTTAGCGTTATGCAGTACTGTCAGCATGGCGCAGGCTTTGGTGGTGTCTACCCATCCTATCTATTTGATTGCCCAAAAAGTCACGCAAAATATCGAAACACCCACGTTATTACTGGCAGATCAAACAGGGCATGATGTATCGCTCACGCCTGCACATCGAAAAATCATCCAAGATGCGGATTTAATTATTTGGCTAGGTAAGGCGCATGAAGCACCGCTAGAACGTGTATTACATCAAAATCCTAAAGCGATTGCTTTATTAGATACGGGCATTATGAAAACTTTGCCGCAGCGTTCAGAACGTGGTGCAGCATTAAAAAATACAGTAGACAGCCATGTCTGGCTAGACCCAAACAATGCGGTGCGTATCGGCTTCTTTATTGCCGCGTTACGTTCTCAGCAAATGCCTGAACATCGCGATGCTTATTGGAACAACGCACGTGCCTTCGCTCAGAGTTTATTCAAAAGTGCAAGTCAGTTTCAGACTCAAACAGCAGTACAGCCATATTGGGCTTATCACGATGCCTATCAATATTTAGAACGTGCCTTAAATTTAGAATTTTCTGGGTCGATGACCAATGATCCGCATATTGCGCCAACAGTCGCACAAATTAAATATTTAAACGATCACCGACCAAATCCAAAAATGTGCCTACTTGCAGAAGGACATGCCAGTAAAAATCAGTATATGAAATTGAATCCAATTGTGTTTCAAAAGGTCGATGAAAGCATGCGCGGTGCAGATGATTTTGTGCAAGCGTGGCAGCAATTAGCCAAGCAAACCAAGGCTTGTGTATTAAATGCACGAAAATGATGCGTTTTTTAAGCAAAATTGAAATATGACAATTCCGAGACAAACATGCAAAAAAACACGACTAAGGTCGGGAAACGATTGCATGTTCAGGGGGCTAACTCTATAATGCCTGCGATAAAAAACGATCATCAGTTGAACTTGTCAAGCATTAATGCTGTGAGTGGATAAAAAAATGAGCCGAACTAGTCGCTTGATTGACCGACGATTAGCTAAAGCTTTGGTCTTCTTACAAGCATTCATGATTCCAGTTTCAGCCCTGATAGCGTGGGTCTTGAAAGACTCAACGGCTGCCTTAAGCGCTGCACTTGGTGCTAGTGTTTGTTGGTTGGCAAGTTGTTATTTTTCATGGCAGTCGTTTCGAGCAGCAGGTGCACGAGCGTCCAGACAAGTTCTTTCGAACATGTATAGAGGAATGCTCGGTAAGTTTGCAATCGTGATCGTAGGATTCATTTTAATTTTAAGCAATGTACAGCCGTTATCCCCGGTGGCATTGTTTTGTGGTTTTATGCTCGTTCAAAGCATGTCGTGGGTTGCGCCATTTTGGGTGTCACGATTACAAAAACGAGTCTAAACGCAGCAAAAATTGAAAAGTTTTTCAGGAATAGGCGAGATATCAAGCAGCACGCGATGTTCGTTTGTTCTATTAGTTTTTTTACATTGACCAGGTGTGATTTATGGCTGCTGAAGAACATGCCCTTACTTCGACCGAGTATATCAAGCATCACTTGACCAATATGACCTATGGCAAAATGCCAGACGGTTCATGGAAGTTGGCTGAGTCTGCTGAAGAAGCTCAACAGATGGGGTTCACTGCTATTCACTTGGATTCAATGGGTTGGTCTATCGGACTTGGTCTGATCTTCTGTTTATTGTTCTGGATTGTTGCGAAAGCTGCAAATTCAGGCGTGCCTGGTAAATTCCAGTCAGTAATTGAAGTGATTATCGAGTTTGTGGATTCAAGTGTACGTGATACCTTCCATGGGAAGTCTCGATTAATTGCACCCTTAGCATTAACCATTTTCGTGTGGATTTTCCTCATGAACTTGATGGATTTAATCCCTGTTGACTTTATTCCTTATGTAGCTCAACAGGCGATTGCATCTATGCTGGGTGTGGACCCTCATCAGGTTTACTTTAAAATTGTTCCGACTACAGATCCAAACATTACCTTAGGTATGTCTATTTCTGTATTCTTCTTAATTATTTTCTATAGTATTCGTGAGAAAGGTGTTGGCGGCTTCGTTGGTGAGTTGGCACTTAACCCATTCAACCCAAGTAATCCAGTTGCTAAAGTGCTTTTAATTCCATTCAACTTATTGTTGGAATTGACTACTTTCTTGGCGCGACCAGTTTCATTGGCTCTACGACTGTTCGGTAACATGTATGCGGGAGAGTTAATCTTCATTCTTATCGCGTTATTACCGTTCTGGATCCAGTGGGCATTGTCTGTGCCTTGGGCGATTTTCCACATTTTGATTATTACGCTACAAGCATTCATTTTCATGATGTTGACTATCGTGTACATGAGCATGGCAAGCGAAAAGCATTAATGGTATGGCCTAACTGTCATCGGGCGGTTGGGCACACAATTTTTTAACTTAATTTGGTATAAAACCTAACCTCTGAGGAATTATCATGGAACTCACTTTAGGTCTAGTTGCAATTGCATCTGCTATCTTGATCGCTTTCGGTGCTTTAGGTACTGCGATTGGTTTTGGTCTTTTAGGCGGTCGCTTCCTTGAAGCTGTTGCTCGTCAACCAGAATTGGCTCCACAACTTCAAACTCGTATGTTCTTAATCGCAGGTCTTCTTGATGCTGTGCCTATGATCGGTGTTGGTATTGGCTTGTTCTTCATCTTCGCTAATCCATTTGTAGGTTAATCAGCTTAATTCCGAAATTCACTATTTGAGGAATTTGCAATGAATATCAACCTCACATTGTTTGGCCAAGCGATTGCATTTGCGATTTTCGTCGCATTCTGCATGAAGTTTGTATGGCCACCACTAATCAATGCGATTAGTGAGCGTCAGCGTCGTATTGCTGACGGCTTAAATGCAGCTGAGAAAGCCAAAGCTGATCTTGCCGATGCGCAAGCTCAAGTGAAAGCTGAATTAGATGCAGCTAAAGCACAAGCGGCTCAATTGATCGAACAAGCGAATCGTCGTGCAGCACAATTGGTAGAAGAAGCGCGTACCCAAGCATCTGCTGAAGGTGAGCGTATTCGTCAACAAGCGAAAGAAGCTGTTGATACAGAAATCAATTCTGCTCGCGAAGAATTACGTCAACAAGTAGCTGCGCTTGCAGTAACTGGTGCAGAGAAAATTCTTAGCCAGCAAGTTGACGCAGAAGCTCACAATGCCATGCTGACTCAGCTGGCTGCTAAACTTTAAGAGAGAGGCAGATTATGGCTGAACTCTTGACGTTGGCACGCCCATACGCTAAAGCAGCATTTGCTTACGCTTCTGAGCAAGGTGCAACTGACAATTGGTCAACAGCACTTAACTTGCTCAGTGCTGCGGTGCAAGACGAAGCATTTTCAGCTTACTTAAATCGCCCTGAGCTTACGCCTGCTGAGCAGGTGAGTATTTTTGCCAAAGTTTTAGGTGAAGACCAAACTGCAGCAGTGTCAAACTTTTTGACATTGCTTGCTGAAAACAACCGTTTGGCTTTGCTTCCTGAAATTCAAGCAGAATACGAACAGCTCAAATCACAGAATAACAATACTGTGGATGTTGTGATTGAATCAGCATTCCCATTGACTTCTGTACAAGAACAAATTCTTGCTCAAGCGTTAGAAAAACGTTTCGCTGCGGCAGTAAATGTTTCTGTAGAAGTGAACCCAGCGTTAATTGCGGGTGTGGTTATTCGTGCAGGCGACCAAGTGATAGATGATTCTGCGCTTAACAAGCTTGAAAAAATGCGGACACGTCTTTTAGCTTAATTGCGAAGACTGAACTAATAAAAGATTGAGGTATAGCGCAATGCAACAACTGAATCCATCCGAGATCAGTGCGCTCATTAAACAGCGTATCGGCGATCTGGACACCAGCGCGACCGCTAAAAACGAAGGTACCATTGTTATGGTATCCGACGGTATTGTGCGCATTCACGGCCTTGCTGATGCAATGTACGGTGAAATGATCGAATTCGACGGCGGCTTATTTGGTATGGCACTGAACCTAGAACAGGATTCAGTGGGCGTCGTTGTTTTAGGTAACTACTTAAGCCTTCAAGAAGGTCAAAAAGCACGTTGCACAGGTCGTGTATTAGAAGTTCCGGTTGGTCCAGAACTTTTAGGCCGTGTGGTAGATGCTTTGGGTAACCCAATTGATGGTAAAGGCCCTATTGATGCAAAATTAACTGATGCTGTAGAAAAAGTAGCACCAGGCGTAATTTGGCGTCAATCAGTGGATCAACCTGTTCAAACTGGTTATAAATCAGTTGATACCATGATCCCTGTAGGCCGTGGTCAACGTGAGTTGATCATTGGTGACCGTCAAACTGGTAAAACAGCAATGGCGATCGATGCGATCATCGCTCAGAAAAACTCTGGCATTAAGTGTGTATACGTAGCAATTGGTCAAAAACAATCGACTATCGCAAACGTAGTACGCAAGCTAGAAGAAACTGGCGCTATGGCGTATACCACTGTTGTTGCAGCAGCAGCAGCAGATCCAGCAGCAATGTTGTATCTTGCTCCGTACTCTGGCTGTACAATGGGTGAATACTTCCGTGACCGTGGTGAAGACGCGCTTATCATTTATGATGACTTGTCTAAGCAAGCTGTTGCGTATCGTCAAATTTCATTGCTTTTACGTCGTCCACCAGGTCGTGAAGCGTATCCAGGTGACGTGTTCTATCTACACTCGCGTCTACTTGAGCGTGCTTCTCGTGTATCTGCTGACTATGTTGAGAAATTCACTAACGGTGAAGTTAAAGGTCAAACTGGTTCTTTAACTGCATTGCCGATTATTGAAACTCAAGCAGGTGACGTATCTGCATTCGTACCAACCAACGTAATTTCGATTACAGATGGTCAGATCTTCTTAGAAACATCATTATTCAACGCGGGTATTCGTCCTGCTGTGAACGCGGGTATTTCTGTATCGCGTGTTGGTGGTTCTGCTCAAACTAAGATCATCAAAAAATTGTCTGGTGGTATCCGTACCGCTTTGGCGCAATACCGTGAATTGGCAGCGTTTGCTCAGTTCGCTTCTGACCTTGACGAAGCAACTCGTAAGCAACTTGAACATGGTCAACGTGTAACTGAGTTAATGAAGCAGAAACAATATGCGCCATACTCAATTGCTGACCAAGCTGTTTCAGTTTATGCATCTAACGAAGGCTATATGGCTGACGTAGAAGTGAAGAAAATCGTAGACTTTGATGCTGCGTTAATCTCTTACTTCCGTTCAGAACATGCTGCGTTAATGCAACAAATCGATGAAACTGGTGATTTCAACAAAGACATCGAAGCTGCAATCAAAGCAGGTATTGAAAGCTTTAAAGCGACTCAAACTTACTAATTTAGCATTGGCTAGTTAGGGGTTTGGTTCACGGAATCAACCTTCGGAAGCCTGAAAGGGCTTTCGAATACTAGGTTAAGCGTATGGCAAATTTAAAAGAAATTCGCGCCAAAGTTGCTAGTATCAAGAGCACGCAAAAGATTACTCGCGCGATGCAAATGGTTGCTGCTTCTAAGATGCGTCGTGCGCAAGAGCGCATGGCTCAAGGCCGTCCGTATGCCGAAAATATGCACCGTGTAATTGCTCATTTGGTACAGGCGAACCCTGAATACAAACACCGTTATATGATTGAACGCCCTGTAAAACGCGTTGGTTATATCATCGTGTCTTCAGATCGTGGTTTGGCAGGTGGCTTGAACATTAACTTGTTCAAGAAAGTTGTAAAGCATGTACAGCAACAACAAGAGCAGTCAATTGAAGTTCAGTTTGCTTTAATTGGTCAAAAAGCGGTTTCGTTTTTTAAAAACTACGGCGGTAAAGTGCTTGGTGCAACTACAAACGTAGGTGACGCGCCAAGTCTTGAACAGTTATCTGGCTCTGTGCAAGTGATGTTAGATGCGTACGATAAAGGCGAGTTAGATCGCATTTACCTCGTGTCAAACGGCTTTGTCAATGCCATGACTCAAGATCAGAAAATCGAACAACTTGTTCCTTTAGCATCTGCTGAAGAAAACAAGACTCTTAACCGTCAATACGGTTGGGATTATATCTATGAACCAGAAGCTGAAGAGCTGTTAAATGGTTTATTGGTTCGTTACATCGAGTCTATGGTTTATCAAGGTGTGATTGAAAACATCGCATGTGAACAGTCTGCGCGTATGGTTGCAATGAAAGCTGCAACAGATAACGCAGGTGAACTGATCAAGAGCCTACAACTTATTTATAACAAGCTGCGTCAAGCCGCGATTACTCAGGAAATTTCTGAAATCGTTGGTGGTGCCGCTGCCGTTTAACATTATTAGTTTGAATTGAGGAGACAGCAATGAGTGGCGGTCGTATCATTCAGATCATCGGCGCGGTTATCGACGTCGAGTTTGAACGCAACAGCGTTCCTAAGATCTATGACGCTCTCCAAGTTGACGGTACTGAAACTACATTAGAAGTTCAGCAACAACTTGGTGATGGCGTAGTTCGTACTATTGCAATGGGTTCTACTGAAGGCCTTAAGCGTGGTTTGAACGTAACTAACACTAACGCGCCAATCTCTGTACCAGTAGGTACAGCGACACTTGGTCGTATCATGGACGTTCTTGGTCGCCCTATCGACGAAGCTGGTCCAGTTGCAACTGAAGAGCGTTTACCAATTCACCGTCAAGCGCCTTCTTATGCAGAACAAGCGGCTTCTACTGACCTTTTAGAAACTGGTATTAAAGTCATTGACTTACTTTGCCCGTTCGCGAAAGGTGGTAAAGTTGGTCTGTTCGGTGGTGCGGGTGTTGGTAAAACCGTAAATATGATGGAGTTGATCAACAACATCGCTAAAGCGCACTCAGGTTTATCTGTATTCGCTGGTGTTGGTGAGCGTACTCGTGAAGGTAACGACTTCTATCACGAAATGAAAGACTCTAACGTTCTTGACAAAGTAGCAATGGTCTACGGTCAGATGAACGAGCCGCCTGGTAACCGTTTACGCGTAGCGTTAACTGGTTTGACTATGGCTGAGTACTTCCGTGATCAAAAAGATGAGAACGGTAAAGGTCGTGACGTATTATTGTTCGTAGACAACATCTACCGTTATACACTAGCAGGTACTGAAGTATCAGCACTTCTAGGTCGTATGCCATCTGCAGTAGGTTATCAGCCTACACTTGCAGAAGAGATGGGTGTTCTTCAAGAACGTATTACTTCAACTAAGTCTGGTTCGATTACATCTATTCAAGCTGTATACGTACCTGCCGATGACTTGACTGACCCATCACCTGCTACAACGTTCGCGCACTTAGACGCAACTGTAGTATTGAGCCGTGATATTGCATCTCAAGGTATTTACCCTGCGATCGATCCACTAGACTCAACTTCACGTCAGTTAGATCCATTAGTTGTTGGTACTGAGCATTACGAAATTGCTCGTTCAGTTCAAAACGTTCTTCAACGTTATAAAGAATTGAAAGACATTATCGCAATTCTTGGTATGGACGAATTGTCAGAAGAAGACAAACTTACTGTATACCGTGCACGTAAGATCCAACGTTTCTTCTCTCAACCGTTCCACGTAGCTGAAGTATTTACTGGCGCGCCTGGTAAACTTGTACCGCTTAAAGATACAATTCGTGGCTTTAAAGGTCTTCTAGCTGGTGAATACGATCATATCCCAGAACAAGCGTTCTATATGGTTGGTGGTATTGACGAAGTGATTGCTAAAGCCGAGAAACTTTAATTAGCAGCTCTAATTTAGGAGATTCTCATGGCGACTATGCAATGTGATGTTGTAAGTGTAAAAGAGTCTTTGTACTCGGGCACTGTGACTATGCTAATTGCAAAAGGTGCTGGCGGTGAACTCGGTATTATGCCGGGTCACGCACCACTGGTAACTTTGCTTCAGCCGGGTGCAATCCGCGTTCTGCTGGAAAATGGTACAGAAGAATTAATCTATGTATCTGGTGGCGTTCTAGAAGTTCAACCGCATGTTGTTACGATTCTTGCAGATACTGCAGTTCGTGCAGAAAACTTAGATGAAGCGGCAATTATTGAAGCGCGTAAACACGCTGAACAATTGTTGGCAAATCAAAAGAGCGATTTGGACTCTGCTGCTGCTTTGGCTGCTTTGGCAGAAACTGCTGCACAGTTGGAAACCATCCGCAAAATCAAAAACCGCGCACTTTAATTGTCGGTTTAAGATTGAAAAAAGCCACTCGAAAGAGTGGCTTTTTTTATACTGTTTATAATTGAAGTCTTATCTTTGCTTAGGATGCCATATTGGTGGTATCAGTAGGTTGATTCGATTCGCCCTGTAAAATCATCCCCGCCAGCTTTAGCATTTCAGCTTGAATACTCCCCATTTGCTGTTCCAGTTTCTTAAAGTCCACTTTGCTTAAATCGACTTGTCCATTTAAAAATGGTGAAGCCAAAACTTGCTGATTGGCAGCCAATAAGTTTTGACGGATGGTATCAATTTCCTGTGTTTTTAAGTCTAGGCTGCTTAGTGTTTGATTGAAGCCTTGTAACTGCTGTTGTAATTGAGTCGCTGCAATTTGTAATTGTTGTGGATCTTGCGCATCTACAGCGGTTTGCAATTCAGACTTGGTTTGATTCAGTTGTTCGACATATTGACCCGCTTTGAGCTGTAGATCAGCCACATCGCGCACAATATAGAACATATTGCCACTGCTTAATGGAGTGTTGGTTGGGTTTGTATTGCTGTTGGATGATGCGCTGGAATCATCTTGATTAGTTGTTTGCGTTTGCGGCGTGTTCATTTGATCACAGGCGCTGAGTAGCAAGGCAGAACTCAATAGTGCAAACGGAAGTAGTGTCTTCGAAGATACATTTTTCATATTCATGTGATTTTTGGTACTCATTGAGAATGAATATAAAACGAAAATATGAATAAAAAACAGATTGTTGCAAAGCAATAACAAATCTTAATTTTTTTGTCTAAATCAAAAAATAGGAGTTTTAAAGAAACTCCTATGTATTAGACATCTTTCATAAATGAAAAATGATCATAAGTAATTGAGTCGAATTGATATTGATAGTCCCTTCTCTTGCGCCATATATGGCTCAGGATGAGGAATATATTCCGCAAGAGGATGGGGGAGCTGAATTATTGATTTAAAGAGAATTTATGAAAGAACTCTTTAACTTGCTGAATAAAAAAATTATTTAGCCAATTCAGCCTCAATCGCTTCTACAATGCGCGGGTCATCTGCGGTTAAATCTGGGGCAAAACGCGCCACCACTTCACCTTGTTTATTCACCAAAAACTTTTCAAAGTTCCACAATACTTCAGGTGGTTCATTTGGGGTTAAGCCGTAATCAACCAAATCTTTCCACCATGGGCCTTCACCAATACGTTCAGGAATTGCTTGCGTTAAAGCCGTGTAGAGAGGATGTTTTTCTGCACCCACGACTGGAATTTTAGCAAACAATGGAAAACTCACCTGATAATTCAGTGAGCAAAATTCCTGAATTTCTGTATCGCTGCCCGGTTCTTGTGCCAAGAAATCATTCGATGGAAAGGCTAAAATTTCTAAGCCTTGTGCCTGTTTTGCTGCGTAGAGTTGCTGTAAGCCTTCGTATTGCGGGGTTAAGCCACATTTTGATGCCACGTTCACGATCAACAACACTTTTCCTGCATATTGATTTAATGTGGTTTCCGTACCCTGATTGGTTTTTACTACAATGTCATAAACTGAAGTGCGCATAGTTGCTTCCTAGAATCTGTATTTTACCGCTACTGTTGTAACTGTAATTTTTGGGTACAGCAAGTTTTATAGCAAAGAAATTTATGACACTGATGGAATCCCGCATAGCCGTGATATTGCGCAGAAAAATGTAATTCGTATCTGCATTTTATTTTATTGATGGATAAATCGAGCGAAAAGTGCCATAAATAGACACTGGGTTTTTAGCACTTTGCATCACAAGTCATTATAGAAAAGGGTTTCACAGCAGGTATGCTGTTTGGTACAACAAGGATGATGAATACATGATACGGTCAGATAAAGGCGTATTTTGGGCAATTTTATTGCCATTGATTGCGGTATTGATTTGGTCTTTAAATATTGCAGTAACGAGGTATGTGGCGGAGTATATTTCACCCGTCAGTATCAGTTTTTATCGCTGGTTGATTGCTTTTCTGATTTTAACCCCGTGGATATTGCCCAAAGTTTGGCAGCAGCGTGAGTTGATTCGTCCACATTTGAAACAGTTGGCAGTGCTTAGTGCTTTTGGTTTGGTGCTGTATCAAGGTCTAAGCTATACCGCAGCCAATTACACCACTGCAACCAATATGGGCATTATTAATGCGTTTATTCCCATGTTTACGGTTTTGGTTTCATTGCTGATCTTAAAAGACATTCCGACACGATTTGCGGTTTTGGGCTGCATTATTTCATTTTCGGGTTTGTTGTATGTGATTGCACAAGGAGATTTGCGTCAACTCAGTCAGCTGACAGGACATGCGGGCGATATGCTCATGGTTTTGGCGGTATTTTTTTACGCCTTTTATGGGGTGTTTTTAAAGAAATGGAATTTAAAATTGCCGCTCATGCTGAGTCTTTATGTGCAAATTATATTCGCCTTACTTTACCATCTGCCATTTATTTTGTGGTTCGGCTTGGATCATTTAAATAGCCAAAATGGTTTAAGTGTGCTGTATGCAGGTATATTTCCTTCAATTATTGCACCTTTGGTATGGATGTTGGCCGTTCAATATTTAGGGCCAAATCGCACCAGTATTTTTATGAATTTGATGCCTGTTTTCACGGCTATCATTGCATATTTTTGGTTGGCAGAAGTGTGGGGGAGTTATCACAGTATCGGTGGATTGATTATTTTAACGGGTATTGTGTTGGCACAAATGAAAGCACGCGTACACATTCAAGCAAAAAGTTGAGTTTAATTGGTGTTTTTTTGATCACATAAAGGTGTATTTAAAATGCCTTTTATTCAAAATTTATACAGTATTGAGTGTTATGAGTTATGACAGTTTTTTTAATTTTTCTAAAATAATTGTAAAAATAGTAAGATAATTTAAATTGTTAAGAAAAAAAGATGAATCTTTCATTGAATATTTGTCTTGGATTAATAGGAAAAATCTATTTGTATAGTCGACTAAATTACTCCATAATTCACGTACTGAAAATGATCCACAGTATTCAATAATCAGTGAAATATCATTTGCAGCAAGATTTTCAAACCCTCTGGATGTGCTTTTATACACATCCTTTTTATGCTCAACCATCCCTATATGGTTGAGCTTTTTTTTATCCACTGGAGCGAAAAACCTCGTGGTTCAGCACGAGGATATAAGCGACTGGAGTAAACCATATGAACGACACGAAATGTCGTTTTAAATACTTGTACTATAGTCACTATTAAGAAAAATACTGTTAAAATAATTGGATGAAGACACTCAAATTACGCATAAAAGACAAACATTGCAAGGTGCTAAATCAGTTAGCATCCGAAGTAAATTTTGTCTGGAATTATGTCAATGATTTGTGTTTTAAGCATCTACAACGTAAACAACAATTCTTTTCAGCATACGACCTTGCAAAATACACGAAAGGCACATCGAAAGAATGCAACTTGCACAGTCAAACTATTCAGGCAGTGACAGAAGAATTGGTCACAAGACGCAAGCAGTTCAAAAAAGCAAAACTAAAATGGCGTGTCAGTAATAAAAAATCAGCTAGACGTTCACTGGGTTGGATACCGTTTAAAAAGGTTGCAATCAAATATGCTGATGGCTATGTTGAATATGGCAAGCATCAATTTAAACTATGGGGTAGTTACGGATTAAGTCAATACAATATCAAAACAGGCACATTCGTAGAAGATAGTCGTGGACGTTGGTATGTTTGTCTTGTAGTTGATGCAGTCAAAATAGAAAAAACAACGCTAAAACCTCACTTGGCATAGATTTAGGTTTAAAAGATTTAGCGACTTGTTCAGATGGCGTAAAACTTAAAGCACCTCAAATCTATCGGCAATATGAACAAAAACTTGGTATTGCTCAACGTGCAAAAAATAAGAAACGTGTCAAAGCCATCCATGCCAAGATTAAAAATGTAAGACAAAACATGCTGCATCAATTCAGCCGAAAACTGGTGAATGAACATGCAGCCATCTTCGTTGGCAACGTGAATGCCAAAGCATTAGCACAAACCAGATTGGCTAAATCAGTGCTAGATGCCAGTTGGACAACACTAAGAACCATGCTCAAGTATAAATGCGAGAACGCAGGGGTATGTTATGAAGAAGTCAATGAAGCCTATACCACCCAAATTTGTTCGTGCTGTGGCTCACGCTCCAGTAGTCCGGAAGGTAGAGCAGGACTTGGAATAAGAGAATGGCAGTGTGTGGAGTGTGGTACGCTCTATGATCGGGATGTAAATTCCGCACTGAATATTCTTGCGCTCGGGCATGAGCGTCTAGCAGTAGGAATCTCCGTCCTTTAGGTCGGGGAGGATGTCAACTAAAATTTGTCTAAAGCTAGGCGCGAATCACTGCCCCACTCTCTGCATCTAAAATACGGCTAGGTTGCTGACTTAAACCCAAATCACCATTTAAGTAGTGCAATTGTTGTTGAAAATATTGCGTTGTCTCTTGCAAAGAGTGTGCAGGGGCAAGTCCCGCAGGATTGGCACTGGTCGATACAATAAAGCCATCAAAGGCATGGCATAACGCCATACATAAAGGATGATTGGTTACGCGCACCGCCACTTTGGGGTGTTGACCTGTAATCCACTCTGGAATAGCAGATGTGCTGGGTAATAGCCATGTGGTCGCTCGATCTGTGGGATGAGTATTCGTCCATGATGCAATCACGCGGTCTCGCATTTCGGGGTTTAAATCCTGCAGTAAATGCTCCACTTGTGATAGATGTCCTGCCAGTAAAATCACACCTTTTTCAATCGGACGCTGTTTTAGACGTAAAATTTCCAAAAATGCCTGTTGATTATATGGATCACATCCCAATCCCCAAACGGCCTCTGTAGGATAGGCCAATACCTGTCCTTGTTGTAGACATGCAGCGGCTTCGGTGACAGAGGTTGTAATCATAGGAGTTTTACCTAAACAGAAACGTGAAATAGGCGCTTATTGTGAACCTTATTTGTGTGGACGACAACGCAGATATAAACCTGATTGTTGTAAACAGAAGCCCATGAGTTCCAGTTCCATTAATGCGCTGGTGAGTGTGGCAATATCTAAATTTAGTTGCTGTGCCAAGTGATCAATGCTTTCTCCAACCCAATCTAATTGTTGATATAGCGCTAATAAATGCTCAGGAATGTGTGGTGTACTTGTATCTGCTGTTTTGGTTGTGATGGTTGGAAGCGTTGTTTCAGTTGGTGGCGTAGATAACTTTGCTTTTGTTGAAGCTGCTGTAACCTGATCTTGGTTTGATACAATTTGGTTTTGTTGATATTGCCATTGGGTGGGTAGAGCTAAATCTTCAATCACTTGTTCAGGATGATCGACCAAAATTGCACCTTCACGAATCAATTGATGGCAACCCTGATGAAATTCACTGTAAATATGTCCAGGAATCGCAAAAATCAATTTGCCTTGCTCCGCTGCTAGTTTCGCGGTAATCAGCGAGCCACTATTTAAACTGGCTTCAGCAACAATCACGCCTAAACTTAATCCACTGACAATACGGTTACGTCGTGGAAAATGTTGCTGTAAGGGCTTAGTCTGTGGTAAAAACTCCGTAATCACGGCACCACCAGATTCTACAATTTTTTGGCGCAGGCTGTGATGTGCACTTGGATAAGTGCTGTCCAAACCTGTGCCCATGACTGCAATGGTACGTTGATGTTGCAAAGCACCTTGATGTGCGGCTTCATCAATACCTTGTGCCAAACCACTATTGATAAAGAACCCTTGTTCACTTAAATAATAAGCAAAATCATAAGTCACTTGCCGACCATGCGGGCTGGCTTTGCGACTGCCGACAATCGCAATTTGCGCTTGCAACAAAGCCTGTGCATTGCCTTGCCCAAATAAAATGGGTGGCTTGTTGGAATAGGGTCGTAACTGATTGGGATAGTCCGCATCGTCCAAAGTTTGAATAAAATCGCACTGCTGTTGCAGTTGATTCAGACATTGTTCAAAGGCGAGTTGCCCTGTTGGGCTGAGATATTCTTTGGCGCGTTGTAGATGGTTGGCATGAATGCGCACATCTGACCATGTGAGGAGGTGTTCGGGCTGCACTGCGGCAGCCACGGAACCATAATGTTGTACGAGCTTGGAAAAACTAGACAGTGAATGTTGAACCAAATACCACAACAAAATGTAGTTGATTTGCTGTGGGCTGAATGAATTCAACATCACCATCTTAAACCGTTTTAGTCGTCCATTCGTGGTGCTTGTAAGCTCGCACCGACTTTAATTGGTAATTCACTGTCTAAAACATAGGCATAGCTAATGTGGTCAAAGCTCTTGAAGACCATGATATTGCCAATACGTTCGCCCGGAAGCTGAACACGTTCTTTGGTTTTCGGGTCGGTGACCACTTCGCCTTTTTGCGCTACGCTAAACACATGACCAGATTGCACGCCATGTAATGTACCGCGATCAATTGCCACAACACTGTGTTTTGCTGCAGTACCAATCGAACCCATCACACGTAGCACCTGACCACCTGTGCTGACATTTTCAGCATGCGTTGGGTAGAACAAGGTTGGCAGCATTGGGTCATAAATTGGTAAGACGCGATCACCACGACGCACTTCGGCATTGTAGGTATCGGTCAATTCAAGTGTGGTGATGTCATTTTCACCACGTACTGCAATACCTGCAGCAACTTGAGTGAGTTCAATGCCTGCATTGAATTTTTGACCATTGGCATCGGTCAGCATGTACGGTTCGCCTTCACGATATACACCGTAGCGTTGACCTACTTCCAGACCTGCACCACGTGCATACACACTTTGACCTTTAGCAGCTAAAACACGTTGATCAGAAGTACCTAAAATATATGGTGTGCCTTGTAACGCATCTGCGGCAATAATGCTGCTGCGCTCTAACCAGTGTTTGATGTAGTCAAGTGGAATCACAGGAATGGTATTATTTAAAGACTCCACGCGAATTTGCGGCTGTAAATTGGTGCTCTTGCCTGCATAACGACGAATAATGCCTTCACAGCCATCGCCTTCATCTTTACCAATAATTGGACGACCTTCATAGGTACACATTAATAAACGGTCACCCGGGAAAATCCAGTGAGGATTTTTTACGTGACGGTTACTTGCCCAAATTTCAGGCCAACGTAATGGGTTGTTCAGGAATTTTTTGGAAATATCCCATAAGGTATCGCCTTTTTTTACCACATACACATTTGGTGCGCTGGCTTTTAAGGCAGGCGGATTGATGTTTCGTGCAGGTGCTGCTTCAGCCACACTGATCGCACCAAGTCCCACTATGAGACATACCGCGAGTGCTAAAACTTGCTTTTTAAACCCCAAGACACGAAAAGAGGATGTGTCTGTCAAAACCTTTTTCATTATCATAATTCCTAAAATTATGTATGTAGTTGCGTTATAATAACGATCTTACACACATTTTTTTGATGAAGCATTCCTTCATTCGGTTTTTTGATCAATGGCATATCAGTGAGGACGTCCTATGGCCTTATTACCTATTTTAAGTTTCCCGGATCCCCGTTTGCGTACCATTGCCAAACCCGTCGAAGAAGTCACCGACGAAATTCGTCAGCTGGCTGCAGATATGTTTGAAACGATGTATGCCGCACCAGGAATTGGTCTGGCAGCCACACAGGTCGATCATCATATTCAGCTCATTGTCATGGATTTATCTGAAAATAAAGATCAACCCATGGTCTTCATTAACCCCAAAGTTACCGCATTGACTGAAGAGACCCAACCGTATGAAGAAGGGTGTTTGTCAGTGCCTCAAATATACGACAAAGTTGAGCGTCCGTCACGTGTAAAAATTGAAGCGATTAACCTTGAGGGCCAATCCTTTGCGCTAGAAGCGGATGAACTTCTCGCTGTTTGTATCCAACATGAAATGGATCACTTAAATGGCAAATTATTTGTCGATTATTTATCGCCGCTCAAGCGTCAGCGTGCCCGTGAAAAAGTCGAAAAAGTAGTGCGCCAGCGTCAGAAAGAAAAAGTCGCGGTCAAGCGTTAAGACGTAGAACAATCAAGAAGACTAGACGCGCAAGTTTAGACCAAAGCCTAAAAATCAGCCCAATTTCGATTGGGCTTTGTTATACTTGTGCCACACAAATTCAGGATAGATGTTTTTGTTGTTGCGTAGTGGTTTACTGCTTTCATTTATCGCAGTTTTTTTACAGATTGCTGTTTTTTTACAGCCTTTGCTGCCTGAGCAATATCAAGTTGCGCCAGTCTGTGAAACCATCACGCGTGCACTTTTATTGCCACACAAAACAATGACTGCTGTGGGGCATGATGTGCACAGCTCACATCTACATGCAGATCAACAACAAGTTACGACACAAAACGAACATCATCATCACGATGCTTCACATCAATGTCAGTACTGTACGGTATATGGCAATTTAGTCCTACCACCTGAATTAGAGCTGAAAGAAGTGCTTGATCGTATTCAAGTGCGCCTTTTGGCATTCCAAAAACGTTTCCAACACGTTTGGTTTGCACTTCAGCAACTCTTTTTACTTCCGCAAGGACGTGCTCCGCCTCACTTTGCATAAATTCAAGATTTTTTCGGGTCTATTTTGACCCTAACTGTATTTATGTTTTAAGTGAGAAATAAAATGGCTCAGCCTAAATTTTTATTACAGCCTGTTGCGGCTGCCGTTTGTGTTGCCTGTTATTCAGCCAGTGCTTTTGCCGATCAAACCGTTTTGACTGCCAGTGCGCATAGTCTTGCCCCAATTGTTGCCACCGCACAACAGGGCAATGCTGCTAATGGTCTGGTGGTACGTGCCAATCCAAAACAACCCATTCAGCCTATTCCAGCCACAGATGGTGCAGACTATTTGCAAAGCATCGTTGGCTTTAGTACTGTCAACAGTGGTGCGGGTACCAATGGCGATGTGACCTTCCGCGGCATGTTTGGTTCACGTATTAAAATTTTAACCGATGGTTCTGAAAACTTAGGTGCATGCCCGAGTCGTATGGATTCACCAACCTCTTATATTTCCCCAGAAAGTTTTGATGAAATTACCGTCATTAAAGGCCCGCAAACGGTGCAATATGCCAACACAGGTTCGGCAGCAACGGTATTGTTTGAGCGTAAGCCTGAGCGATTTGATGAAGGTCAAAACTATCGTGGCCAAGCCAGTGTCTTGATGGGGTCATTTGGCCGTTTAGATCATAATGTTGAAGCGGCTGCGGGTGATGAGCATAAATACATCCGTTTAAACGCCAACCGTTCTGTAGCAGATAGCTATAAAGATGGTAATGGTACAACTGTTCCTTCAGATTGGGAGCGTTGGAATGCTGATGTCGCTTTAGGTTGGACACCCGATGAAAACACTTGGCTAGAACTGACAGGTGGTCGTGGTGATGCTGAAGTGGTTTATGCGGGCCGTCCAATGGATGGTGCTGAATTTGACCGTGAAAGTTTAGGTTTACGTGTAGAAAAGAAAAATATTACCGATGTGATTAAGAAAATTGAAGCACAGGTGAACTATAGCTTTAATGATCACGTGATGGACAACTATAGTCTGCGCCAGTTTAAGCCAACCAAAATGATGCCCAAAGAAACAGCAACCAATGTGACGCGTAAAACATTAAATGCGCGTATGGCGGTGACACATGAGTGGGATAAGCTTCAATTTATTACTGGCTTAGATACCCAAAATAATGAACACAGTATTCGTAAGACAGATACTGAAAATAATATTGCTTATTATGCCTTGCCACGCTTAAAAGATATGAAATTTCAATCTTATGGTGGTTTTGGTGAGTTGAGCTATCAACTCAACGATCATAATAAGTTGGTTACAGGTGTACGTGTTGATCAGGTCGAAGTAGACGCAGTACAAACGGCTCAACAACGTAAAGAAACCTTACCAAGCGGTTTTATTCGTTTGGAAAATCAACATCCGCACCATGATGCCAAAACGTATGTCGGTTTGGGTTATGTAGAGCGTATGCCGGATTATTGGGAATTGTTTAGCCCTGTTAAAGGTAATGGTAGTGACAATACTTTTAAGAGTATTGATACTGAAAAAACACTTCAGCTTGATTTGGGTTATCAGCATGAACATGGTGCATTCAGCTCTTGGGCATCGGCTTATGTTGGTTTGGTTCAAGATTTTATCTTGACTAAGTACAATGCAAACAATAAAGCTGAAACGCGAAATGTGGATGCAACGATTGCAGGTACAGAAGTTGGTATAGGTTATCAATTTACCGATGCTTTGCAGGCAGATGTGAGCGCTATGTATGCGTGGGGTGAAAACACCACAGACAATACGCCGTTACCACAAATTTCACCTTTGGAAGGACGTTTAAACCTGCGCTATGTGCAGGATAAATATACTTTAGGCGCATTATTACGTGTAGTAGATGGTCAAAGTCGTATCAGTGAGCGTGAAGGAAATATCGTGGGTTATGATGTGAAAGAGAGCAGTGGCTTTGGCGTACTATCTTTAAACGGCAGTTACAACCTAAATAAAAGTGTTGATGTGTCTGTGGGTGTTGATAACGTTTTGGATAAAACTTATACCGAGCATCTAAACAAAATGGGTGCATCAGGGACAGGTTTACCAACCGATCAGCAATTTAATAATATTGGTCGTAACTACTGGGCGCGTATTAGTATGAAGTTCTAATTTGAACTTTATTTAAACCAAAAGCAGGGCTTCGGCTCTGCTTTTTGCTTTTGCATAAAAATAATTACATATAAAACATTGAGTTACGTTTCATGGCTGGGTTTTAAAGAATTAAGAAGATTTTTCTTAAAATAAATTTACAATATAAAACAATGATTTATGTGTTTTTGGGTTTATAAAATAAACACCCAGTATATTTCTTTTGCAAAAAGTGTTGCAAGGCGAAATATTTCACCTATAATGCACATCCATCGGCGGTGATGTTGATAAAAACTTGTTTAAAAACAATAGCTTGGTTGATTGG
>NZ_VPEP01000026.1:0-26819 GCF_013417035.1 Acinetobacter sp. YH16053 | reverse complement strand
TCTCCAGTCAGTGCTTGTCCTGACTGGAGTTGTTTTAAGGCTGTTTCAAAATCAAATGTAGTTGCCATAATGCATCATTCCTGTTTTTAACAGTTTAAGGAAATGACACAGTTTTTTGAACACTACCCAGCCAAGCGATAATTTAAGAGAGCTAAAGCAACCACAGGTGCGGTTTCAGTGCGTAATACCCGAGTACCAATACACCAGTTTTGAAAGCCAACCGCATTGGCAGCGCTAATTTCTGTTTCGCTTAAACCACCTTCAGGCCCAATTAATAAAGCCAAATCTTTACTGGCATTGTTTAGTACATCTACTTGATCTTTATTCGGTGCTAACACTAGTTTGGTGGCAGGAAGGTCGCTATTCAGCCAGTCCTCTAAACGTAGTGGGGCTAAAATTTTCGGGACGATATTCATGCCACATTGTTCACAGGCTGCAATGGCAATGCCTTGCCAATGATCTAATTTCTTTTGATCGCGGTCATATTTTAAGCGCATTTCACAGCGTTCAGAGGTGAGCAACTGAATGTTAGTTACGCCAAGCTCTACCGCTTTTTGAATCGCATAATCCATACGATCGCCTTTGCTCATTACTTGTCCTAATAAGGCGCTAAAGCTTGGGATGCGATTGTCTGGATTAAAACTTTTAATCTGCACTTGCGCTGTTTTTTTGGTAACTTCAACCAGTTCCACTTCATATTCACCACCTTGCCCATTGAACAAGGTGGCGGTTTCACCGACTTGTGCGCGTAGTACTTTCACCCAGTGATGAAATACTGTTTCAGTCAGTTCAACTTGTGTATCTACTGCTAATTCAGCCTCAATATAAAAACGGGGCATAGGGATTACTCGTTCAAGTCAATAAATATGAAAAATACAGCTTAAGCCAAACCAAGATCTGTCACTAATTGACGAGTCGGTTCGGTGTTGTTCATGGTGTAAAAATGCAAACTTGGTGCACCACCTGCAATCAGGCGTTCGCACAGTTTAATAATCACTTCATGACCAAAGGCTTTGATTGAAGCTGTGTCATCACCATAGGTTGCTAATTGCTTACGAATCCAGCGTGGAATTTCTGCACCTGTACCATCTGCAAAGCGAATTAAATTGCTGGCATTGGTAATCGGCATAATGCCAGGCGCAACAGGAATATTCACACCTTGCTTTTGAATACGTTCTACAAAGTAAAAGTACGCATCTGGATTAAAAAAGAACTGGGTGATGGCAGCATTGGCACCAGCATTTACTTTGGTGACAAAGTTTTTAATGTCTTGATCAAAGTGGTCTGCTTGTGGATGCATTTCAGGATAAGCCGCAACTTCAATGTGAAAATGATCACCTGAATGTTCACGAATAAAACGCACCAAGTCAGACGCATACGGCAATTCGCCTAAACCAACTTGACCTGAAGGTAAATCACCACGCAAAGCCACAATGCGGTCAATGCCTTGTGCTTTATAAATATCAAGCAATTCAGCAATACGCGCTTTGTCATCACCAATACAAGACAGGTGCGGCGCTACAGGTGTGCCTTTGCCATTGAAGTCGCTAATGGTCGATAAAGTACGTTCACGAGTAGAACCACCTGCACCATAAGTGATAGAAAAAAACTCTGGATTTAAAAGTTGTAATTCTTGATGCACAACTTTGAGTTTTTCTGCACCTACATCGGTTTTAGATGGGAAAAATTCAAATGAAATAGGAACTTGTTTGGTCATGATTAAATCCTTGTTATAAATACTTATTTATATTTTTTCACCTCTCCTAAATCCTCTCTTGTGCTGGGTTTAAAAAAGCAATGTTTTAAACTTGCTCACGAGAGGACTTACCTTCTAACTCATTCATTAAACAATGAATCATTCCCTCTCCCTATGAGAGAGGGTTAGGCAGAGGGATTAAATACTTAGTATTTATAAGCATCCGATTTAAACGGACCATCAACAGCTACACCTAAGTAGTCCGCTTGTACTTGAGTCAATTGTGTTAATACACCACCAAAACCAGCAACCATTGCAGCAGCAACTTCTTCGTCTAGTTTTTTCGGTAAGATTTCAACACGAATTGCCGCTTGTTTTTGATCGGCAGGAAGATCGGCAAATTTCTCTGCAAATAAGTGCATTTGTGCCAATACTTGGTTAGCAAATGAACCATCCATAATACGTGATGGGTGACCTGTTGCGTTACCCAAGTTCACTAAACGACCTTCAGAAAGCAAGATTAAATAATCGTTTTCGTTTTCTGAACGATACACTTGGTGTACTTGTGGCTTCACTTCAACCCACTTATAACCACGTAAGTAGTTGGTGTCGATTTCAGTATCGAAGTGACCAATGTTGCATACAACAGCGCCTGCTTTAAGTGTATCTAGCATTGCTGCGTCACACACGTGATAGTTACCTGTTGTAGTCACAATCAAGTCAGTATTTTCTAAAAGCTCTAGGTTCACGTCTGCTTTATTGCCTGTTTGTACGCCATTCTTGTACGGAGATACAACTTCGTAACCATCCATACATGCTTGCATTGCACAAATTGGGTCAATTTCAGAAACACGAACAATCATGCCTTCTTGACGTAAAGATTGTGCAGAACCTTTACCTACATCACCATAACCAATAACCAATGCACGACGACCAGACAATAACATGTCTGTACCACGTTTAATCGCATCGTTGAGTGAGTGACGGCAACCGTATTTATTGTCGTTTTTAGATTTAGTCACAGAGTCGTTGACGTTAATTGCAGGCACTTTTAAAGAACCATCTTTCCACATTTCAATTAGACGTTGTACGCCCGTAGTGGTTTCTTCAGTAATGCCGTGAATGCGCTCTAATAATGCAGGATATTTCTCGTGAACAAGTGCAGTTAAGTCACCGCCATCGTCCAAAATCATGTTGGCATCCCATGGTGTGCCATTTACATTAATTTGTTGTTCAAGACACCATACATATTCTTCTTCAGTTTCGCCTTTCCAAGCAAAAACAGGCACACCTGAAGCAGCAATTGCTGCAGCAGCGTGGTCTTGAGTGGAGAAAATGTTACAAGAAGTCCAACGAACTTCTGCGCCCAATTCAACTAGCGTTTCAATTAAAACAGCAGTTTGAATGGTCATGTGGATACAGCCGAGAATTTTCGCGCCTGCAAGAGGTTTTGCAGCTGAGTAGCGCTTACGCAAACCCATAAGGGCTGGCATTTCTGCTTCTGCAAGTTTGATTTCTTTACGACCAAAATCAGCTAGTGTGATATCGGCAACTTTATAATCTGTAAATGAAGCATTAACCGCGTTCATCACGATCTCCTTATAAAAAACAATTGATCATTCAGTTCGCGGATGCCGTTTCTTGCATAGCAAACGCGTTGCTATGCTGGTCGAGCCTGGCGATTTTACATTTCGTGCCTGTAAAACGTCGCAGCATCCCTCGACTAGCAGGGTATTGTACTTGGATTTAGTTTTAGTTCCAATCTTAAATTGTTTATATAAAAAACAAGCAATAAATGCCCTGCATGTACATGAAAATTGGTTATCGTATTAAGAAATCGAAATTTGTCGTTCTTATTGAGCCTGATTTTGGCGTTTAATCGGTTATGATTTGAGGTGAAATGATTCACAAAAAATTGAAAGTTCTCACTGTTTCTCAGCAGAGCAGTGGTTTGAAATTGTGTTTAACAGAGTTAAACATAATAAAAATGGGGAAAATCAGATGAAAACAAAAATAATTTTCAACCTCATCGGGATTGTAATGGGTAGCTTGATGTTGAATATGGTTCAAGCCAACGATAGCACAGGTTATGTGGCAACCAGTGGCGTACAGTACCTGAAAAATAAAGATATTCAGATGTATAGCGAAGATCTCTATATCAGTAAAAAAATCATCAAAGTTGATTATCAATTTAAAAATTTAAGCAACAAAGACATCAAGGAAAATATTTTATTTCCTTTGCCGAAGGTGGAAAATTTCTTTGACTCGGACTTTGCAGATACTGAGGGCTTGTTGAAAAGTTTTCAGGTGAAAGTCGATGGGAAAAAGATTCAGCCCAGCATGCATGTGCGTGCTTATCTACAATTGGGTGATTGGCAGAATCCACAATATGTTGATGTCACCACTGAATTTAAACAATGTGGCTTCACACAGCAGGATTTACTGAATCCTTGGACACGTAAAGTCCGTGATTCTGACTATTACTGGGAAAAAGTACAACAATGTAAGCATCCAAAATTAAAGAAATATTTTACTGATAATCAAGGTTCACTAGAGTGGTCATCAGAAGTGATTTATAGCTGGCCGCAGACCTTTAAAGCAGGAGCAATGACACGGGTACAACATGAGTATCGTCCTTTAGTGGGTGGTTCAGTTGCTATGTATTTAGAACAAGATGCGAAAGACTTTTGTATGGATCGTGCTTTTTTAAATGGTCTAAAAAAGAAGAATGCGGAACATGCACCCATAGCAACTTTAGGTTATATCTTGACTACAGGTGCCAATTGGGCAAAGCCAATACAAAATTTTAAATTGACAATTGAGCGTGATGCAAGCGAACTGATTTCGTTATGTTGGGATGGTAAAATTAAGAAGATCAGTCCAACGAGATTCCAAATTCAAGAGAAAAAATTTACACCTCAGCAAGATTTAAATATTTTGTTTTTAGATACCACACGTCGTTATTAATTCAAAAATCAGGAAAATTTCAGATCATTCTTTCACTTGAAAATACTGGAATTTTCCTTCTGTTGCATCATTCATCCCTAGATGAAAAAGTAAATATTCCATGCATTCATCTGTAAGACTTTGAACAGGATCAACAACATATTTTTTGATTTATATCAAAAAAATTTTAATGAAAAATCTAGCAGTTTTGTAAATACACGCATTATTGGCGATACTTGCACCATTAAAGTGCTATGACAAAATCTAATCTATTTTTATAGCCGTTCTAAAAATTAAAAAATAAGGACGTCAGCCATGATTAGCTTGGTTTTTTTCTTGGTTGGGATGGGCACACTATTTTTAGCATGGGTGCTGTATCAACAGTCACAGTATTTTAAAAGTAATGTGATTGAAGTGCAGGGACGTATAGTCGATATTCAGATTCGAAAATTCAGTTCAAGTAAAACCCAGCGTATTGTACATCGACCCATTATTCACTATGTTTTTCAGGGTAAAACTTGGCAATACGAAGCAGAATATGACGTCCGCCAATACAATCAAAATACAGATGCTTTTGTCAGATTACATTTCAAGCCTGAGCATCCGAGTTTGGTTCGAAGTGAGCCAGATCTGAGAGATGGTCATATTTTAATTTTTATTTGTTTAGGTTTAGGTCTGCTTTTTAATGGTTTAGGTCTGCATTTAATCATCGATAATTTTAACGACATTAAAATCAGTTTATTGGACGAAAAGTTTTTTATCGGGATGGGCGTGATTGCTATCGTGATGTTTTTTACTTTGTTTTGGCAGCGTGAAAACCTTTTATGGATGTTCAACTTGCCCAATGCGACAAAAAAATGGGGCTTAACTGATAATGCAATTTGCCTAGAACAGGGATCAGACCATTCGATATAAAAATGTAGTGCTTCGAAAATGAACGAGTGGAGGGAGGTCAATGCTTGAAATAATCACATTTATTGGAGTCTTTTTTGTCGGTGCTTGTTTTACCTTTGTTGGCGCTATGATTTTATGGCGTAATACATTTTTTCAGCAACACGGGATAAAAATTTACGGACGTATTGTCGATTTTTCATCTGAAACAAAGGATTCGAGTCGCCGACTTCCGATCATTGAATATCAATTTCAAGCACAGAAACGTCGTTTTGTTGATCAATTTTCGGGGCAAATGACACCTGTAAAAATGAACCAAAATATTGAAATTTATGTTTTTCAATCTCATTTAGACACGGCAATGACCGTACATTTTATTGAGGAAATAAAAGCAGTGGGCTATATCTTCACTGCGATTGGTCTTGTGACCTGTATTGTTGGTTTAGTGGTGGCAAATGTGTATTTTAAAGATGGTATTGAGCTTGCCAAAATTTCAGTGGCTCATCCAATGTTTTATGCAGAGCTGTTTTTTTCTATCATGTTTTTTATCGCTGTTATTAAAGCAGCATCCGCATTTTCTGAAATCTTTAAAATTGCTTTAACTGGCATACCATTGGAGAAAAACACGGATTTGGTCGATCAATAGCACAGGAGTCAAGAGAAATGACGAGAGCAGCCTGATTAAGACGGAGAAATTGACAATATATAAAAAAGAATCTAGATCAACTCAACAAAAGAAGAATGAACAATGACTTATATTTTATTTGCGCTTATTTTTTGCGGCTTACTTACTTTGGTGATTTGGGTAAAAAAGCAAAATCAATTTTTTAAGCAACATGGGCTCAAGGTAATTGGACGTGTGGTGGCTCTTGAAGAAAAAACCATGCAGCGACCTAAAGGTGGGGGTAGCTATACAGTACAGCTTCCTGTGATTGAATATCCACATAAAGGACAGACGTGGCAGCTACAAGGAGATGCATCCGCACCGCAGCAATACAAAGAAGGTGAAATTGTCAATTTGGTGGTGCATCCAGAGCTGCCTATAGCAATGACAGAAAAAGAACTTGAGCAGCGTAATATTTTATTGCTGGTGCTGACTGGTCTATTGATTGTCCCCATTGGTCTTATTTTGGGATTTCATTCATTACTCAGCGGTGATGCTGCACAAATGATGATGTTTAAAGGGTACGGTATCACCGTTGGACATTTTTATGATTTTATGGGGGGCGCAGCACTGCTCACATTTCTTGTCAAAATGTATCCTATTTGGAAGCGTTGGAAAGAGAAACAGGATCAGGCTTTTATAGGGTTACCCTATAATGTCAAAGCGGTTAGCCCAAAAAATACCATGCATGAGCAGCAAGCATACAAAGCTCATTCAGGTTAAATATGTGCATTTATAAGATAGATTTAAAAAAGCCGAGTAGTAAATACTCGGCTTATTTCTTATTCAGTTTTCTCAGCAGCTTCTGCTTTTTCAGTCCAGTAATCGGCTTTTTCTTCATTGGCATCTATACCTAAACCATTGGCATAAATAAACGAAATATCACGCATGGCTTGGACATCGCCCAGTGTTGCTGCTTGCTCCACCAATTCAATAGAGCGAGCTGTATCTTGCTCAACCACATCACCACGACGGTAGTAGCCTGCCAACTCTAAAATAGCGGCAGGGTGTTGTGCATCACTGGCTTTTTTGAGCCAGACAAAAGCATCTTCAAAATGTTGTTTGGCATCTTCAGGGTCATCTTCTAGAACATCTTTGGCATATACGGTATAGCCTTCACCAAGCCAATACATGGCTTCGATATGTCCGTTTGCGGCAGCTTTGAGCGCCCATTGTTCGGCAAATTCAATATCTTCATTAAAATCGCTTTGCATATACAGCACCGCCACTTCAAATTGGGCATCGGCTTGTCCTGCAATGGCGCGGTTCATTAGCGCAGGGGAGATTGAAACAGATTCTGACATAATGTCATCCAGCAAAATTACAACATAAGATTGTGCGATAGCCTAAAAGGTCTGCTGCGAAAAAGCCATCTTCGGTGTGATTTTTTTTAAAAAATTAGGGTTAATTGATCATGCGTTTATGCAGACAATAACAAAAAATCACTTGAGCCATATCGTCAAGTTTCAATATGCTGAATGTTAAACATGGTCATAATGAGAACAATAAGATGGCAAATTTTTTAACTGCTGAACAAGCAAAAGTTTATTCAGATCATGCCAAGCTAGATATTGAATTATATAAGCAGCGTTTGGCGTCTTTAATCGAAGAGAATGCCAAGCAGGGCAATACCGCAGTTTTTACTGTGCTGCCAAAACATTTACCTTTAGAAGATATTCGAAATTTATCGGCACAGCTGACTGATTTGGGTTATCAGGTGCGCTTTGAGTTAAATGAGTTCTTTTATAGCTTTAATGTGTATTGGATTTAAAACTCAACTCTACCGACATTTCACCAAATAGTTTTAGTGAAATGTCGAGCGTTTATATTTTTTGATTTAGATTGCGTTTAAGTATTTGCAGTATGTTCTGCCAAAACTTCCAACGCTGCGCGAAAAGCTTCCTGAGTTGCAGGTGCGCCACAATAAGGCAAGCTGTGTAACAAGACTTCCTGAATTTCTTCGACACTTGCCCCGTTATTTAGCGCACCACGAATATGTCCTTTAAGCTCTGTCGGGCTTTTTAAAGCAGTTAAAAAGGCGATAGTAATTAAGGAACGATATTTGCGTGGTAACACACCTTCACGTTGCCAAGTTGAACCCCATGCATGTTCATTAATCCAGTCCTGCAAAGGTTGGGTAAATGGTACAGTGTTGTCCTGTGCGCGTTTTACAAAGCTTTCGCCCATGACTTCAGTGCGAACTTTTAAGCCATTGTCATAGTCTTGTTGTGACATTTTACTATCCCTGCTTTATTGTTTGAGCTCGGTGTATAGATTAAGTGCATAGATTAACAATTTATGGCGATGACACCATGCGCACTTGGTCGTAGACCATCAAAAAATATTCACATCTATCTATTTTTAATATATCCACAAGGTATAAAAAACCCCGAACATAAAGTCGGGGCTGTTTTAGCTTTATCGCAAATTTTGAAATAAGCGAGTGTTAAGCTTCAATGGTTTGCACGCTAATTTTTTTAGCAGGGTCGGCTTTACGACGTACTGTTGGTACAGGTTCACCATAATATTGACGGTCTGCAAAATAACTTGAACGTACCATTGGCGCAGCCCAAATATTTTTAAAACCTAACTTTTGACCATGCGCTGTATAACGCTCAAATTCTTCAGGTGTTACAAAGCGGTCAATTGGCGCATGTTCTTTAGATGGCTGTAAATATTGACCAATGGTCACATAATCTACATCGTGCGCTTTAAGATCATCTAACAGTGCAATAACTTCTTCTTCAGATTCTCCAATACCTACCATCAAACCGCATTTGGTTGGAATATCTGGGCAATATTCTTTAAACATTTTCAGCAAGTTCAAAGAGTGCTGATAGTCTGAACCCGGACGCATGGCTTTATATAAGCGTGGCACAGTTTCAATATTGTGGTTGAAAACATCTGGCGGACATTCAGTCATAATGCGTAGTGCAATATCCATACGACCACGGAAGTCTGGCACCAAAATTTCCAATAAGGTGTCTGGACTGAGCGTTCGGGTTTCTTTAATACAATCTACAAAATGCTGCGCACCGCCATCTAATAGGTCATCACGGTCTACAGAGGTGATCACGGCATATTTTAAGCCTAAGTTGGCAATGGTTTCTGCCATGTGACGTGGCTCTTCAGGATCTAGTGCATTTGGACGACCATGCGCAACATCACAGAACGGGCAGCGACGGGTACAAATATCACCCATGATCATAAAGGTTGCAGTACCACCACCAAAGCATTCTGGAAGGTTTGGACAAGCGGCTTCTTCACAAACGGTATGTAATTTTTGCTGACGCAAAGTGGTTTTAATGCGTTGAACTTCTTCAGGTGCCGTCATTTTGACCCGAATCCAGTCAGGCTTGCGAGGCGTTTCAACCGTAGGAACAACTTTTACAGGAATACGTGCGACTTTTTCAGCACCACGAAGTTTGACACCCTGTTCTGGTTTACGGTTTGCAGACATATTCAACTTTTCCACTGTTTTTGAAAGGGGAGAGATTTAGTGTAGGCTAGATTTTACGTGAAATAGAGTCTGATTAAACCGAATCTAAGTGCAAAAGTAAAATGTCACCTTAACTTCATCATAAGACGGTTATTATAACGAAATTGTGCTTAAATTGGGTAAAAACGATATTCATATAAAAAATGTGGTTATCACGTAATATATGCACAGTAAATACAGAAAATTCAAAAGATTTACGTCATAATATAGCCCATTGAAAAGACAGATTTAAAGAAAAGGAGCGTTGAATGCCACGTAAAAAAGAGGTCGTTAGTGGAACTTTCGTGAAGTACGATGCGGTTGTTCTCGGTTCAGGCCCTGCGGGTGAAGGCGCGGCAATGAAACTTGCCAAATCTGGTAAGCGTGTTGCGATTGTAGATGTTCGTGAGCAGCTTGGCGGTAACTGTACCCATGTGGGTACCATTCCAAGTAAAGCATTGCGTCAGACAGTGTCGAATATTATCCGTTATCGCCGTGACCCAATGTTTAAAAAAATGGGCGATTGGCGTCAGTTCACCATGAAGCAAGTGTTGCAAAGTGCGCATAAAGTTATTCAGCAGCAAGTTGAAACGCACTCTCGCTTTTATGACCGTAATGAAATTGCGATTTATCATGGTCGTGCTTATATCCAAGATAAAAATACGGTCTTGGTATTTGGTGCAGATGGCATTAAAGAAACCATTATGTGTCAGCAAATTGTGATTGCGACAGGTAGCCGTCCATATCGTCCAGAAATGTTGGATTTCAACCATCCACGTGTATTTGATTCAGACAAAATTTTGGATTTGGATTTCTCGATTCAAAAAATTATTATTTATGGCGCGGGTGTGATTGGTTGTGAATATGCATCCATCTTCATTGGTTTAGATCATAAAGTTGATTTGATTAATACTCAGCACAAATTGCTCAGCTATTTGGATGATGAAATTTCAGATGCCTTGTCATATCACTTGCGTGCGCAAGGGGTGCTGATTCGCCACAATGAGCAAATTGATCATTTAGAAACTTTTGATGATCACGTGGTTTTATATTTGCAAAGTGGCAAGAAAATCAAAGCCGATGCGATTTTGTGGTGTAACGGACGTTCAGGTAATACCGATGGTTTAGGTTTAGAAAACGTAGAACTTAAACCAAACAGCCGTGGTCAATTAACGGTGAATGATCAATATCAAACCGAAGTAGAGAATATTTATGCTGCGGGCGATGTAATTGGTTGGCCTTCGTTAGCATCAGCTGCCTATGACCAAGGTCGTTGCGCGGGTGCAAATATGAGTGGCGAAGAAAATGTTGCGCCTGTGACCGATATTCCAACAGGTATTTATACCATTCCAGAAATTTCTTCGATTGGTAAAACTGAGCAGGAATTGACGGAAGAAAAAATTCCTTATGAAGTTGGTCAGGCATCTTTCCGTCATTTAGCGCGTGCGCAAATTACGGGTGATACAGTGGGTGAATTGAAGATTTTATTCCACCGTGACACTTTGGAAGTATTGGGTGTGCATTGCTTTGGTAATAATGCGGCAGAGATTATCCACATTGGTCAGGCGGTGATGAACAGCCCGAACAATACCATTAAGTATTTTGTTGAAACAACATTTAACTATCCGACCATGGCTGAAGCTTACCGTGTAGCAACTTTAAATGGTATGAATCGTTTGTTTTAAGCAGATTCTGCTGACTGCAAAATAGAAAATTTTAAACACCCCATAAGATCATTCTTGTGGGGTGTTTTTTATTGCCTTGCTGTAGGAAAATTTATGCATTGAGGGAAAGTTGATTTGTGGAACATAGAGTATTAAATATCAATCATGACCGATGCTGCACTGCGTTGTGCTTCGCCATGAAAAACAGCTTCAATATTGTTACCATCAGGATCAAGCACATAAGCTGCATAATAACCAGGATGATAAGCACGTTCATCAGGTTTGCCATTGCATCTACCACCATGCGCCAATGCTGCAAGATAGAAAGCATTGACCATTTGACGATTTTTAGCTTGAAAGGCGAGATGATGACGCCCAGTGAGTGTACCTTGTGCGGCAGGGCTTTCTACTGACGAGATAAAGAGTTCATCTGCCCAAAAGTGATCATTGGCTGTTCCCATAACTGGAATATCCAACACTGCCAAGATGGCGGTATAAAATGCTCGACTTGCCTCAAGGTCATTCACCACAAGATGAATATGGTCAATCAGTCTTCCACGATGCAATTGAATCTGCATAAGACGCTCCATGTCTAAAGCGGAATTTTGAATAGCAAAATAGACTTAATATTTTAGAGATTGGGTTTTAATGCGCACAAAACGCCTGATTAAAATATTCGAATAGTTGTGGCGTTTGCATCCATAAAAAGATCGATAAGCCAAAAAGGGCAGTGATGGCAAGTGTGAGCAATACTTTAAAATTCAATAAAGAATTAATCATGAATGACGTGCTCCTCATCTACCCAAAAATGGACCAAGACCGCAAACGCACTTAAAGCAATAGAAACAATCCAGATTGCATTATAGTTACCTGTCAGATCGTGATTTAAACCGCCAAGCCATCCACCAAAAAATGAGCCGACTTGGTGTGTGAAAAACACAATGCCGCTGAGCATGGTCAGGTACTTAATCCCAAACATATTTGCCACAATACCATTGGTTAAAGGCACTGTAGATAACCACAATAAGCCCATAATGATCCCGAATGCATAAATTGTCCAGATGCTTAAAGGCAGGATTAAAAAGACGATAATGGCAATACCGCGTAGTCCGTAAAGCCACATCAGCAAGTGCGGTTTCGAATAGCGACCGCCTAACCAACCTGCGGTATAGGTGCCTACAATATTAAATAAGCCCACGAGTGCTAGAAAAACTGTGCCTGTGGTTGCATTAAAGCCATGATCAATTAAGTAGCTAGGGAGGTGAATCCCGATAAACACCACTTGAAAACCACAGACAAAAAAGCCCAAAGCTAAAAACCAAAAGGGTTTATGGTTTTTGGCAATCACCAAAACTTGTTTAAAGCCTAAAGCGGGTTGGCTGACTGAACTTGCATTAGGGTTTTGATACATGGGTGCTTTGAGCATCCATGCCAAAGGAACAATCAAGACAATTAAAATCGCACTGACAATTAATGCGCCCGACCAACCTACACTTTGTAATAACAATAAGGTCGATGGCAACATGATAAATTGCCCAAACGAGCCTGCAGCACTGGCAATACCCATTGCAAGGCTACGCTTTTCTGGAGGAGCAGCGCGACCTACTGCAGAAAGTAGCACAGGGAAAGAGGTTGCAGAAAGTGCCAAACCTAAAATTAAACCCACACTTAAATTTAGCAATAAGCCTGTCGAGCTGACGGCCATGAGCAATAAGCCGAGTGCATACAGTGCGCCACCAACTGCAACTACAATTTTACTACCGTATTTGTCTGCAAAAGCACCTGTGATGGGTTGGACTGCACCCCAAATTAGGTTTTGCATGGCAATGGCTAAACTAAAGACATTATGTCCCCAGCCAAATTCATGGCTCATAGGCACCAAATACAAACCAAATGCATGCCGAACCCCAAGCGATAATGCCAAAATAATGGCGCTTCCAATTAACATATAAATTAGAGGTTTGGAAAATTGAGCATTCGACATAAGGCATCCACGTATGGCTAACAGCTTGTTATGGTAATCGATTCAGCTCAAGAGCGCGATAAAATAAAATTCATCAAATGATAAAATTGAGTTATCAAGATAGAAGCGATTGCTTTAATTAAATAGTGTAAGAAAAAATAAGACGACCGTAGCCGTCTTAAATTTAGTTGAAAGTGGAAAAGTAAAATTAGAGATTAAAAGCGCATCCCAAAGCCAGCGTATGCAATGATCGGATTCACTTCAATATCTGCTTTAGAGTGAATCAATTCACCATGTTTGGCATCGGTCACCGTAATGGTGGTTTCATTTTTAAGGTGTGCATAAGATAGTGAACCAACTGCAAACCATTTTTCATTAAAGTCATAGGTAAAACCTACGGTGGCAACAGGTGCAAACGCATCGGTGGCATCTAACTCAACTTTTGGGTTGGCTGAACTTGGTTTGCCTTCTAAAGATGCGCCTGATTTTCCTTCTTTAATATTGGCAATCATGTGACCTGCGGCAATCAGATCTTGTTCAGTGCGTGGGTTAATTTCTAATTCATTAAAATAAGCGTACATTAATCCGACACCGACATAAGGACGGAATTTATTCACACCTGTTTTACCAAAATGGTATTGAAACTCAAACGCTGGAGTCCATGCACGGGCAGAAGCAGCAGGGCCATGTGCTTCTAAATCGGTAATGAAAATATCATTCTGTAATTCAAGCTCACCCAATGCGCCGCCTAATGGACGTGCAATTGCTGAGAAGGGTGCATAGATTTTACCTTTGCCTTGTAAATCAACTTTAGGGGGAATACCACCTTTGACTTCAAAAGAGAGATTATCGGTAAAGAAATAGTTGCTGATGATCCCCAGCGTGGTGACATCATCTGCTTCTAAACCTGTACCAGGATTATCCCATTGCTCCAAACCTGAAATTGTGGCTTGTCCACTCATGTTGGCAGGAACGGTAGGCAGCAAATTTAATGCCCCACTTAATAATAGGGGTGGCTCAAAACCGTCACGTAAATTATCTTTTACAGTTTGGGATTGAACCTCACCGACATCGGCTGTGTAGCCATTTTGAATAGCTGTATTGACTCGAAAAGGTTGTGCCTTGCCTTGCGGCATAACATGCAGTGCACCAACCGAAACAGAAAAGCGTTTAAAACCATCGCCATCCTGTAAGCTGAAGTAGGGTGAATTGGCATAACTCACAATTGGTAAGCTGCTGATTGCAAGGCAGCATAAGGTTTTTTTCATAACGGAACTCCATGTCCATTGTGCTTGTTGTTATTTGCGATTTTGTTATGTGAGGCATTATGAAATGGTGCGGGAAAATAAAACTGTTGTTTTTACAGCATATTTTTTTAATTGTTTGTTTGTGATATGAAAGTTATATTGAGTTTTTGTTAACTATATAGCGGGTAGTTGAAACGCAGTAAATTAATTATTTAGTGTTAAGTTTTTATATAATCTTTTGAATTTTAAAAGTTATCTCAGGACCTTTAAAGCAAGTAAATAAAAAAAGACCAGTTTAAAACTGATCTTTTTGACAGACTGCTTCAATTTCTAGCCAATGACAGATTTTAGCTAACCATCATTAAAGCTTAGACTTGAAAGCGTGATAAATCTTCATCAGGGCGGGCAGTCAGCACTTCCAAGCCATCTTTGGTGACCAAAATGGTGTGTTCAAACTGTGCCGATAATTTGTGGTCTTTGGTCACCACTGTCCATTTATCGCCAAGTAATTTGGTTTGCCATACGCCTGCATTGACCATTGGTTCAATGGTAAAAGTCATACCTTCTTCTAAAATCATGCCTGTGTTGGCTTGACCATAGTGCAATACTTGTGGCTCATCGTGGAAGGTCGTCCCAATACCATGACCGCAATATTCACGCACGACACTAAAGCGTTCAGATTCAACATATTTTTGAATCGCATGACCAATATCACCAATGGTTGAACCGGGTTTAACGGTTGCCATACCGCGATACATCGCTTCTTGGGCAACTTTGCATAAACGATTGGCTAAAATGGAAGTTTCACCACCCACGATATACATCATATTGGTATCGCCGTGGAAACCATCTTTAATGACTGTGACATCAATATTTAAAATATCGCCTTTCTTCAGCACTTTACTTTCTGACGGAATACCGTGACAAACCACATGGTTAACCGATGTGCAAATGGTGTGTTGGAATGCTGGACGACCCGGAGCAGCACCATAACCTAAGCAGGCAGGAATAGCTTGTTGTTGATTGACAATATAGTCATGGCAAATCGTATCCAGTTCGAGCGTAGTAACGCCTGGTTTAACGTGTGCTTTGATCATCTCCAAAACTTCTGCCGCCAGTCGTCCTGCCACGCGCATTTTTTCAATATCTTCTGCGGTTTTGATGAGTCGACGAGGTGCTTGATAAGTTGTGTTCATGATCTTTAAAAACTTTTGGAAATTTGTGTGTGACTATGGTATAAATAGCCGCCCATTTTATCAAATGCTTTTTATGAATATGTTTCAAAGAGCTTGGTAAAAGGGAAATTAAAAATCCGCACATATATCGTCACATTACTCTGGGTGCCCTTTGGGGTGGAGAATGCGGATATATGGAGGCCTAACCCAAACATTTAAGGTAAAGAAAATGGCAGATTACAACGTAAGCATGCGCGACCTTCTTCAAGCTGGCGCACACTTTGGTCACCAAACACGTTTCTGGAACCCAAAGATGCGTCAATACATCTTTGGTGCGCGTAACAAAATTCACATCATCAACCTTGAACACACTGTTCCTGCGTTAAATGATGCTTTGAACTTTGCAAACCAATTGGCTAGCAAAAAGAACAAAGTTTTGTTCGTTGGTACAAAACGTGCTGCTTCTGCAATCATCCGTGAACAAGCTCAACGCGCTGGTCAACCGTATGTAGATCACCGTTGGTTAGGTGGTATGTTGACGAACTGGAAAACACTTCGCCAATCTATCAGCCGTTTAAAAGATCTTCAAGTTCAGTCTACTGACGGTACTTTTGCTAAGCTTACTAAACGTGAAGCTTTAGAGCGTAGCCGTGAAATGGAAAAACTTGAGCGCGCTTTAGGCGGTGTGAAAAACATGGGTGGTTTACCTGACGCATTATTCGTAATTGACGTTGATCACGAAGCAATTGCAATTAAAGAAGCTAAAAACTTAGGTATTCCTGTAATCGGTATCGTTGATACAAACTCTAACCCAGACAACGTAGACTACGTTATTCCGGGTAACGACGATGCGATCCGTGCAGTAACACTTTACGCTTCTTCAATGGCTGATGCGATCATTGCTGGTAAAGAATACGCTCAAACTCAAGCCAATGCTCAAGCAAAAGGCGAAGAAGCTCCTGCTTCTGAGGCTTAATGCGTTTTGACGTAAGCTTGTCATTTTTGCGACATGTGATGGTGGCAAAGTAAGCGTCATGTATGCAGACGGCCCAAGAGACACCCTCTGGGCCGTTTCTGTTAAAAAAAGAATTCATTTTCTACCGATTTTAGGAGATAAACATGACTGCAGTTACAGCAAGCATGGTTAAAGAATTGCGTGATCGTACTGGTCTAGCAATGATGGAATGTAAAAAAGCATTAACAGAAGCGGGCGGTGACATCGAATTAGCGATTGACAACCTTCGTAAATCTGGTCAAGCAAAAGCTGCTAAAAAAGCAGGTAACATTGCTGCTGACGGTGCAATCACAATCGTTCAAGAAGGCAACAAAGCGATTCTTTTAGAAGTAAACTGTCAAACTGACTTCGTTGCAAAAGACGAAAACTTTGCTGGTTTCTCTGCGAAAGTTGCTGCTGCTGCTCTTGCTGCAAACGAAACTGATGCTGCTAAAATTGCTGAACTTAAACTTGAAGATGGCGCAACTGTTGAAGAAACACGTGTTGCACTTGTTCAAAAAATTGGTGAAAACATCCAAGTTCGTCGTGCACAAATCGTTGAAGGTGAAAACCTTGCTGTGTACAAGCACGGTTTAAAAATCGGTGTTGTTGTTTCTTACACAGGTGATGCTGCGACTGGTAAAGGTATTGCAATGCACGTTGCTGCATTCAACCCAGTTGCTGTTACTGCTGAACAAGTTCCTGCTGATCTTATCGCTAAAGAGAAAGAAATTGCAGAAGCGAAAGCAGTTGAATCTGGTAAGCCTGCAAACATCGTAGAGAAGATGGTAACTGGTTCAGTTGAAAAATACTTGAACGAAGTTGCGCTTGATCGTCAAATGTACGTAATTGACAACGAGAAGAAAGTTGCTGAAGTATTAAAAGCAACTGGTACAACTGTTGCTCAATTCGTTCGTTTCGAAGTAGGCGAAGGTATTGAGAAAAAAACAGAAATGAGCTTCGCTGAAGAAGTTGCTGCTGCTCAAGCTGCTGCAAAATAATTTTTACTTAAGGTAAAATATTTTGTAAGGAAAGCCCCAATTTATTTTGGGGTTTTTTTGTGAATATAGATTTTGGCAATATGCAATCGTGGCATAAATATTGAGATGAAGATTAAAGATATTAATTTTAAATCAGTATGTTACGAATAATTGACTTAATCGTATAGGGTGGAATCAGAACAAGGAGGTTATATGGCAAATAAAAAGAATTTAAGCATTGGCGCAATTATTGTGGTGTTAATTGCTGCATTTTTTGGCATAGATTTACAACAGTTTCAGTCTGAAACATCAAGCGCGCCAACTACAAGCACTGCTCGCACATCACAAGATGAAAAAGAGCAGTTAGACGTACAGCGAGATACGCTGCAAGATGATGCTCAGGGTGTTCAGCTGATTGAACGTGCGTTTGAGCGCAAACAGAGCGATTTACAAGTCCGTGCGAGTGGGCAGGTCATTGCAGTGTTAGCGGATGACAACGAAGGCTCACGTCATCAAAAATTTATTTTAAAACTGAATAATGGGCAAACTGTATTGGTTGCACATAATATTGATCTTGCACCACGAATTACCAATATTGCAAAAGGTGATACTGTTGAGTTTTTTGGTGAATATGAATACTCAGATAAGGGTGGGGTGATTCACTGGACGCATCATGATCCAGCAAACAAACACGTGGGCGGATGGTTAAAACATCAAGGAAGAACCTATCAATAACGGTTCTTCCGATAACGAAAATAGGATATAGCGTTTAAATGCTCATAATGCTGTTTTTACGACGTGTTTTCCAAGAGGGTAGGATTTTACCTAAATAGGCATCCATGCACCAAATTGGGCCAATGAGAAGGAATTGGAGGTCTTTGAAGAATGAAGGCTTTTTCCCTTCAACTTTGTGACCATAAAACTGCCCAATCCACGCCAAAACAAAAATTGCGATATAAAAACCCATTCCAACAGGCAAAACATAAATCAGCCATGCCATTACCAGCATTAATGCTGCCATTGCAACTGCAAGAACCAAGTCTAAACGTGCATAAAAAATAAAACTGAGCACCAGAAGTAATGTTGTTAGTAAAGCGCTGAAATGCGCCAAGATGCCGACAATCGAAAAAAAGATCGTAGGTACGCACACCCAGTGAATTAATTTATTGGTTTTATTTTGATGGCTCTCGCTGTATTCATCTAGCCACTCGCTTACTGTCTTCATGTGCTACTCCTGTAGACTGATCATCCGTTGTTATTGTTTGACTGTCTAAAATATAACTGAGAACAGTGAGGCGGTCAAAACAGTATTCATATTTTCAAAATGAAGTGGCAACAAAATTTGTGTGGATCATCTTTGTGCAGACATGCATGGGATGACTGTAAATCTTACAGGCATTAAAAAAGCCACATTGCTGTGGCTTTTAAGTCAAATGTGAAGTCGTGTAAGCGAATCTTAAGAGTTTGGACCGTCAATACGCTCAATGCTTACTTTGGCAGTACCTGCATTGGTGATGCCCAATTGTTTTGCAGCGCCATAAGAAAGATCGAGTACACGGTTGCCATGGAATGGACCACGGTCATTTACTTTAACTACAACGCTTTTACCATTGTTTTTATTGGTTACGCGAATATAGCAGTTTAGCGGCAGGCTACGGTGTGCAGCAGTCATTGCGTTCATGTCGAACGTTTCACCGCTTGCAGTTTTACGACCGTGGAATTGACGACCGTACCAAGATGCCATACCTGTTTGGCTAAATTTACGTACAGTGTTCGATGCCACTGTATTTAACTTTTCAATCACTGAAGGCTCTTCAGCAGGAATTTCAATTTTTGCTGCAATTGTTTGACGACGGATTTGGTCGCCTGAACGTTCGGTGATTGAAAGGCTATTCAAATTTGAGAAATGTGAATTAAAACTTTGTGCTTCTTTGTTGAGTACACGCGCAGCTAGGCTAGATGACTCATTATCATTGTTGAATGATGATTGCACCATTTCAGCTTGCGACTGACTTAGGGCAACAGCTGCAGAAAGTGCAAGTAAGTATTTAAGTGAACTATGCATGGTTTGAACTCCTGAAGACAGAATTTTTAACTTATTTCGCTCTTAACTGATTGAAATAGTGGTAATCCTGTCTGTAATTTCACTTTTTCGACTACATTTGACGAAATGGATAATATTCATCCCTCACTAAAGGTGTCTAGTCTTTATACGAAAATAATGACAAAAAGTACCAAAAACCAACTCTATTTGATTAAAAAATAATCAATATTGTAACATTATATGTAAAAAGTTTGTTTTATGATCAAATTGTCAAAAATATTTCTTGACTTTTTGGTTTTATATTTAAATTTGTACTTAGCGACTCGCAATTTCAGTGCCCAATAACCACAGTGCAGTCGCATACATACGGCTACGGTTATAAGTCGTAATCACCTGAAAATTTGGGTAGGTTATATAGTAGATATGACCATAATTTTCTTGTAATTGAATGACATTGACCAAGTCGAGGTCATCTATTTGCACAATTGGATTCATTGGCATCACGCCTTGCGATTTTAAAACCCCATAAGGTGTTGGCAGGGTCAAATCTTTGGCAATGACACTGTCAGGATTGTTGCCTGTATATCGTGCAGCAAATGCAATGGGTTGATTGCGCTGCCAGCCATGTTGTGCCAAGTAGTTTGCAATGGAGCCAATGGCATCGACTGCCGAGTTGCGTAGATCAATATGTCCGTTGCCGTCATAATCGACCCCAAATTTTGGAATATTGCTAGGCATAAACTGCGGATAACCAACAGCACCTGCATAAGAACCAACAATTGAAGAAGTTGGCACACCATCTTTATATGACCATTCGATCAGTGCTGCGAGTTCATCTTTAAAGTATTCCGCGCGACGTTCATAACCAAAGCCTAAGGTGGCAAGGGCATCACGGGTTACAAAAGAGCCCTTATTGCTTCCAAAACCTGTTTCTACACCCAGAATCCCTAAAATAATGGATTGCGGTACACCAAATTGCTGTTCAGCACGATTGAGCGTGTCTGCATATTGTTGTTTAAAGCGCACACCGCGCTGAATAGTGCTTTCTGCAAGGAAATTGGTTTTATAGTCGTACCAAGGCTTACTTTCGCCTGGGCGGTTCATGATGTTGATGATATTGGGTAAGTTTTTAGAGCCTTCCATCGCCCAATCGACTTGTGCTGCACTCAAGCCATAGGTCTGCATGGTTTTTTGTTTAAAACTGGCATAAGACGGATGATTTTGGAAATCATTGGCCTGACAAAAACTGGTGATAGAAAATGCACCAATGAGTAAAGAAAGACGTTTTAGTTTGTTATAAAAATCAAGTTTGAACATATTGAGGAAAATTCCAAATTGATGATTTACACAACTTATTTATATGCAGTAAATAAGTTGCTACTTATATATGAGAATAAGCCGCTATTGGGGCCAAACTGCGAAAGCGAAGTAAGCGGCTAAGATAGCATTCATGCGTGATTGGTTTGCAAAAACTTATACAAAAATAGACAAAGAATGTGTAAAAAGCGCGCAGGATTTGTAACAAAATTCAATCTAGGTGCAAAAAGTTATTCTTGATTGTGCAAAAGTTGCAGCCATATCACAATCTTCAACTGCATATAAAAATGCCTGATCGAAATCAGGCATTATGTAGGTAGGTTGCATCTTTTAGGAATGCTGCATCTTCAGTTTGTGCTGTGTAAGCGTATAGCAAGATGTGGTCCTTGCTATTTGCAAATAACATGCAAGAAAAGCGCTTAAAACACATCACTAGCTCAGCTTTCTGATATTAATAATGGAATAATGTGTCGTGATATTCCGCTAAAACCAAAAGTTCCTCTTTGGTTAAATTAGGGATGATTTTATCCACCGCAATATGGACAGCTTTAATTACCGCTGCTGCGCCAATATCTGCTGCTTTACGCTTAATCATGCCCAAATCGAGGGTTTTGTTAAAGTCGCTCATAAAGTGGCGTACCGTCGCTTCTGCAAACTGTTTATATAGTTCGGTTAAAGCAGCTTTGTTCACTTCATTGCCTGCTTGAATTTCGGCATAGTTGTGTTTCAGGTTGGTCACTAAACTTGCATCGAGCGTTTCACCTACACGTGCATTGCCTGCTGCATCTTTAAAGCTACTGCGCTCAGAAAATTCAATCGATTGTTTCACGACATCATTTGGCGCTTTGCTTAATAATTGTTTTAGGAGTACTGCAACGGTAGATTTGACATAGCCCGCAAGTTTTTCGGCAGTGTCGCGTTTATCGCTGGCAGGAAAACGACGTACCAACTCGGTTAAAATGGCATCAATGATTTCTTCATTAATCATTAATGCGGTTTTGTCGCGCAGTGGGTACAGCGGCTCACTTGAATTTTTTTTCTGTTGTGCAGTTTCAATCGTATTTAATAATTCTGCAGATGGAATGAATCCAAAAAATGGCATTGTTCAACCTCAATGTTGTTATTGTCGCGCTAAACGAATAGGGCGAGGCATCCATGTTAAGTCCGATACACGGCAAGGATTAATGTCTAAACCACCACGACGTGTATAGGTTGCATATACCATCAGTTTTTCTGGTGCGAATTTTTGCCAGATGTCTGCAAACATCTGTTCCACACATTGTTCATGGAAACCATTATGCTGACGATAAGAAATAATATAAGCCAAAATACTGCGATAACAAGGTTTTTTGCCTTGATAACGGATAAAAACCGTGCCCCAGTCAGGTTGTCCTGTGACAGGACAATTGCTGCGTAATAAATGTGAGAAAAGTTGTACCTCTATATCTTCCGCTTGTTCTAAATCGAATTGCAATAAACTTGGGTCAGGATGCTGCTCTAAACGCTCAGGCGTGAGCTGATCAATACAAATACCTTCAGGTTGGCTAATTGCCAAATCATCAACCTTAAATAAAGTTAGCGTAACAGGTGCTTGTGCTGCAGCCGTTAAATCATGCTCAACAGTTTCAATGAAATTGGCTTCAGACTGAAAGCGAGTAAAGTTCATACTATTAAAGTAGAGCTTTAATGATTTTGATTCGATCAGGTTGGGGGATGAGGCAGGTAGCGTAATCCGACCAATCGCAACCTGTGGAACACCTGCGGTATTCAACCACGAAATTTCAAAAACGTGCCACCAGTCTTGCCCGAGTTGAATTCCCTCAACATCTGCATATTTTTCACGTGCAGCAGCACGTGAAATAGGGAACAAAATATCGGGTTGATATTCTGTAGGATAATTGGTGTCTTTACCAAGAAGAGATTGTTCAACACTCATTATTCACGCATTCCTGAACCACGAGAAAGTAAATGATAGGCAATACCATAAAGCACTGCACAGCATAGTGTAATCACAGATAATGAAATCGTCACGTTGACATCACTATGTCCTAAAATGCCGTAACGGAAAGCATTAACCATATACACCACAGGGTTAATTAAAGAGAGATTTTGCCAAAAAGGGCTTAAGGCACTAATGGCATAGAATACACCACCTAAATAAGTCAGTGGAGTCAGTACAAAAGTTGGAATAATAGAAATATCATCAAATGATTTGGCATAAACAGCATTAATAAAACCGCCTAATGAAAATAAAAAGGACGTAATTAATACGGTATAAATGGTAACAAACCAATTGGTAATATAAAGGTCGGTAAAGAATAGACTCATGGTGGTGACAATAATACCGACCAATACGCCACGACTAACACCACCCAAAACATAGCCCCATAAAATGGCATGCAAAGGTACAGGGCTCATGATTAGTTCTTCAATGCTTTTCTGGAATTTTGCACTAAAAAAACTTGAAGATACGTTGGCATAGCTGTTGGTAATGACTGCCATCATAATTAAGCCGGGCACAATAAATTGCATATAGCTAAAGCCGCCCATTTCACCAATACGCGAACCGACCAAATTACCAAAAATCACAAAGTACAAACTCATGGTGATGGCTGGCGGGAGCAAGGTTTGAGGCCATATGCGCATAAAACGACGAACTTCTTTATGCACTAAGGTATAGAGTGCAATCCGTAGTTGGGTAAAATTCATTGCGCAGCTCCATCTAAATTCTTTTCGACCATTTTGACAAATAACTCTTCTAGACGGTTGGACTTATTACGCATACTGCGCACGCGAATGCCTTGTGCTTCTAAAAGTTGGAATAAATCATTTAAGGTGTGAGCTTTATCCATAGTGACTTCTAGGGTCACTGCATCAATTAAGTTGAAACGTACACCAATAATATCTAAATGAATGGGTTGAATCGGTTCAGCTAAATCGAAAATAAAAGATTCTTCACTTAACTGGTTTAAGAAGTTTTTCATGGAAGTGTCTTCTTTAATCACACCACGATCAATAATCGCGATACGACGACACAACATTTCGGCTTCTTCTAAATAGTGGGTAGTGAGAATGATTGAGGTGCCTTTATCATTCATCTCTGTTAAAAAATCCCACATTGAACGACGCAGCTCAATATCTACACCTGCAGTGGGTTCATCCAAAATAAGCAGTTTCGGCTCGTGCATCATGGCACGTGCAATCATTAAACGACGTTTCATACCGCCAGACAGCATTCGCGCTTGAGTGGCACGTTTATCCCATAAACCCAGTTTTTCTAAATATTCTTCGGCACGTTGTTCGGCAACTTTGTTAGGGATGCCGTAATAGCCTGCTTGTGTGACCAAAATATCAAAGGTCTTTTCAAACTGACCAAAGTTAAATTCTTGCGGTACTACCCCTAAACATTGCTTGGCTTGGGATGGTTGGGTATCTAGATTATGCCCAAAAATTTCGACAGTACCTGCCGTTTTTTTGGTAAGAGAACTGATGATGCTAATGGTTGTAGATTTACCTGCACCATTAGGTCCAAGTAGGGCATAAAACTCGCCTTCAGGAACGGTCAAATTAATTCCTTTCAGTGCTTGGAAACCATTTCGATAGGTCTTTGACACGTCCCTTAACGTCAATGCATCAGTCATGAAATTCTCACTTGAGGAATAGAGCTACTATTGTGAGCGATCCGCGTCAATAAACCAAGTAAGTTACATGGAATTCTATGTTGCAAGTTTGGAACATTGTTTAAAGCATAAGCATAAAAATACGTAACTTATATATAGTTGCTTTACCTTCAGCAATTTTTTGTTATGATGTGCAGCGCGCGCTCATAGCTCAACTGGATAGAGTACAGGTCTCCGAAGCCTGTGGCGTGGGTTCGAGTCCCGCTGAGCGCACCACTTTCATAAAAGAATAAAACAAAATATAGATATAAGTTGTTGAAAATCAAATATTTAATTAAATACATATGCCAAAATATAGCTAATCTTATCAGGATATAGTTGTAAGAAATAAGGATACAAATAAGGATATAATGGATTCGATAAATTTTTGTATCCTTATTTGATATGGCTAAACAGATTACACCTCTAACAGATTCAAAGTGTTCAGGCGCAAAACCGAAAGAAAAAGACTATTCTTTATATGATGGGAATGGCTTAATTTTGTTCATTCGAAAATCGGGTACTAAGGTTTGGCGTTACAAATATAAAAAAACTAATGGCAAAGATGGACTAATGACTTTAGGTAATTTTCCATCTTTGACCTTAAAGCAGGCGAGAGATAAACGCCGTGACTATGAAAAGTTACTTGCTCAGGACATAGACCCAATTGAATATGAAGCAACTCAAAAAATTAAAAAAAGTGATGCTTTTAGTTTTGAGGCAGTAGCTAGAGATTGGCATAAGGAATATACCAATACAGGCAGATGGATTGAACATACTTCTATTAAGGCTTTACGTGTTTTAGAAAGCTATGTCTTTCCTTTGATTGGTGATAAACCGATTGATGAAGTGAAGTCGAAAGATTTAGTTGTTGTCTTGCGTTCAATTGAGGAAAAAGGCTTAACTGAAGTCTTAAAAAAATCACGCCAGCGTTTTAATGCAATTTTTGCTTATGCCATTTCTCGAGGATTGATAGAAGACAATCCAGCATATTTCTTAAAGGATGTTTTTGTACTCACCAAAAAGACAAAGCACTATCCTCAACTCCCTTTAGAGCAATTACCTGAACTACTGCAAAGACTGAAAGTAGATAATGGCTATCCTTTAACACGGTTATGTACTGCATTTACTTTGCATGTGTTTGCTCGTTCAAGTGAAATACGTTTTGCACGTTGGACAGAGTTTGATTTTAAGAATGCAATGTGGACGATTCCAGCAGTGCGTAAACTGGTCAAAGGACAGCGTTTTTCTGATCGCGGTGCAAAGATGAAAACTGAGCATCTTATTCCTTTGTCACCTCAAGTTATTTCAATTTTAGAAGATATTAAAGTTTATAGCGGAATGACGAACAATGTGTTTCCTAAGAATGGTGACCCTCAAGGTTTTATCTGTGACAAGGTTGTAAATGATACTTTGCGCCGTATTGGGTATGACACAGAAAAGGATGTTTGTGGACATGGCTTTAGGGGAATGGCTTGTTCTGCTTTGGTGCAAAGCACATTGTTCCAAAAGGAAGCTGTAGAAAAGCAAATGAGTCATCAAGAACGTGATCAGGTTCGACTTGCTTATGTACATCAAGCCGAATATATGGAAGAACGGAAAGCAATGCTGAATTGGTGGAGTGATTATTTGGATGCAAATAGCGAAAGCTATATAAGTCCTTATGATTTTACTCAAAAGCTTCTACATGAAGATATTATTAATTTTAAATATGCAAAATTATTAAAATAAGATCGAGTAAAAATTTAAAATGTTAAAAAATAATTTAAGTTTATCTTAATATTTTAAATTTCATTAATTTTATTTTGTTTAAACCATATATTGCTAAAAAAGCTATTGACAAATTCGTCCATGGGGTTGTTTTGTTGAATGCTTAAAACAACCCTGATTTTGAAATTATTTTAGTTTGGTGAGGCGGTGTGATTGAATTTCATTCAATATACTGTTTAGTAAATCTTAATGTTTTTTGATTTATAAGCTGTCATTAAAAAGTAAACATGTATTCTTTTCCGAATTGGTTTGATACTCTCTCCACCCATTGCTCTATTTTATCAGCTGTCATGACTTGAAAATCTCGCCAATAATATTTCATCTGCTTCCA
>NZ_VPEP01000025.1:0-28086 GCF_013417035.1 Acinetobacter sp. YH16053 | reverse complement strand
CAGCTTGCTTCAAGATACTCATGATCAAGCTGTCTGAATACTTAGATGTTTTCATAGAAAATCTCCTTAAATCAAGGTTATTCGATTTTCTACTTTTAAACTCAATGATTTTTAGGGGGGATTACCGAGGCACGGATTGCCACTTGATATAAATCGGCAGAAGTTAATAAGGCAATGATTAAATGACCACTGCGAATAATCGGCTGTTGATCTGCAGCAGCGAGTAACCAAGCTTGTTCTAATAAAAGAATAATTGATTTTGTGAAAATAGGTGTACGTGTATTTCCTTTAGACAGTGTTGTAAGGCTGTTATTTAAATCATCAATAAATTTGGATTTTGATATTTTATATTTAGCAAATAATATAGAAAGATCAGTTTTGGATTGTTCCTTTAATAATTCACATAAAAGATGTTCAATCTCGACTTCATAATGACTTTGACTTATGCAAAAGTTTACAGATTTTTCTAATGCTGTTTTAGTCGGTTGCGAAAGTTTTGTAATGAGTGTTTTTAGGTTGTTCATTATCTGGCTCTAACTTTATCGTAAGAAAATTTTTAGTTTTAAATGAATCTAATCGTTCTATTTTTATTTAAATTATTGAAAATAATATATTTTACTTTTATTTTTGCGACAAAAACGATTGCTTTCCTGTCTTGGGAAACCGCATCATATTTAAATCAAAAAATAAAATCAAACTAAATTTTAATATTTTTAAATGTTGTAATTCACTCACAACAAAATATATTGGAATACTTAACTGAATTTTCACGTATGACTTGACTTATCTATTCATGTTCTAGTTAAATGCGCTCGCTAAATTATTTTATAACTATATTTGAACTGGAAATAATCAAAATAAAAGTTAATTTTGACTCCAGTTGAATTACAAAAATTAAGAGAAACTCATTTTAATAAAAATGATTAGAAATTAGTTCAAATAACAAATAAATAAGAGGTTGTCTTGAAAAGAATCGTTATTTTTATCACAATTTTGTCTGGTTTTACTTTCAATCAGCATGTGGTTGCAAATACATCAGAAGTGAAGCTTAAAAAGAAATGTATCCAACAATATCCGTGGATGGAAGGGGAGTCAGACCTTGCTTTGCGTGGTATTTATGCGCAGATTTGTGACAAGAAAAATCGTCAAAATAAAAATAATTTACTCATTCAAGCCGCACAGCAACATCAGCAGCTTGGACAGAATTTTAAAGCATTGCAGTTGATCAGTCATTTGCACGAGCAAGATATTCAAAGTACTGCATTGACGGATGTGCAATTTATGGCAAGTACGCAAATGGCATCTTCAGCGATTGAGCAAATGCGTCGTAATGAAGTTCGCTATTTAAGTGAAGAACAGACTTATCCAGCAGCAAAAAACTTGGTCGATGCAATTGAACAAGCAAAGCCTGCACCTGTTTTAGCGGTAAAAGAGGCTTCTAGTTACGTCAAGAAATCGTCAAAAAAATCACTGCAACCTAAACCTAAACCTAAAAAGCAAATATCTAAAGTGACTGCAAAATCACCAAAAAAAGAAAAAACCGTAACAACTCAACCTGTAAAAATGGTTCAACTTGCTGTTGCACCAAGTAGTACAAATCCATTTGCGACTTTAAAAAAATAACCAAAGGAATCACTCATGGCTAAAAAAGAAAGCGTGCAGAAGAAACTGCAACGCATACGTCCACCGCGTGTTCAGCTGACTTATGATGTTGAGGTTGGTGATGGTATTGCATCTAAAGAATTACCGTTTGTGGTTGGAGTAATGGGGGATTTTTCAGCGGCATCCGAAGTAGAAAAGACCAAATTAAAAGACAAAAAATTCATTAATGTCGATTTAGATAATATTGATGAAGTGATGCAATCTTTAGCACCGCGTGCGGCTTTTCAAGTGGAAAATACCTTGACTGCGGAAGGTGGAAAACTATCCGTTGATCTCATTTTTAACTCGATGGAAGACTTTCGTCCAGAACAGGTCGTACAACAAGTGGATCCGCTGCGTAAGTTGCTAGAAGCGCGTGAGCGTTTAACGGATTTGCGTAATAAAATTTCTAATAGCGAACGTTTAGAAGATTTACTGGATGAAGTGCTGAACAATACCGATCAAATTCGTCAATTGAGTGCAGAGGCTGAACGTGAATAATTTACAAACAGCAGTTGCATCAAATCAGCAAGTAGAATCGGTAGGTTTATTGGATTCAATTATTGAGCAAAGCCGTATTGCGCGTAATGCGGATGAGCAGATTCGTGCCAAAAGTTTGATTGGTGAGTTGGCAAAAGAAGTCATGGCGGGAACAATTACTGTTTCTGAGAATATGACGCTGTCTATTGATCAGCGTATTGCCGAAATTGATGCATTAATTTCCAGTCAGCTCAGCCAGATTATGCAGCATGCGCAGTTTCAAAAAATTGAATCAACTTGGCGGGGGCTTTACTATTTTTGCCAAGAAACACCCTCGAATAGCATGATCAAAATTCGTATGTTAAATACGACAAAAAAAGAATTGGTCAAAGATTTTCAGGGGGCAACTGATTTTGACCAAAGCACTTTGTTTAAAAAGATTTATGAAGAAGAATATGGCTCGTTTGGTGGAGCGCCTTATGCGGCACTGATTGGCGATTTTGAGTTTGATCGTACCCCGTCAGATATGTATTTATTGGAACAAATTTCGCATGTGGCTGCAGCGGCACACGCACCTTTTGTATCGGCTGCAAGTCCGAGCATGTTAGGACTTGAATCATTCACGGATATTGACCGCCCGCGTGATGTTTCAAAAATCTTTGAAACGGCTGAATATGTGCAATGGCGTTCATTTCGAGAGAGTGAAGATTCACGCTATGTTGCATTAATTATGCCGCATGTGTTGGGTCGCCTGCCTTACCATCCCAAAGATGGCACAGCCACAGAAGGCTTTAATTTTATAGAACATGTGTCTGGCGAAAAGCATGATGATTATTTATGGATGAATGCTGCTTATGCTTTTGGCACGCGCTTAACCAATGCTTTTGATATGCATGGTTGGTGTGCTGCGATTCGTGGGGTTGAAGGTGGTGGTTTGGTAGAAGGCTTACCTGTACACACCTTTAAAACCTCAGATGGTGAAGTGGTATTTAAATGCCCGACTGAAATTGCCATTACAGATCGCCGTGAAAAAGAACTCAGCGATCTAGGTTTTATTCCTTTGGTTCATTGTAAAAATACCGATTATGCAGCATTTTTTGGTGCGCAATCTGCACAGAAACCTAAAAAATATGACAATGATACAGCCAATGCGAACTCTGCATTGTCGAGTCAAATTCAATACATCATGGCGGTGTCACGTATCGCACATTATTTAAAAGCCATGATGCGCGACAAAGTCGGAAGTTTTGCATCTGCAGGCAATGTGGAGGCCTTTTTAAATGAATGGCTTTCGCAGTATGTCTTGCTTGATGATGGTGCATCTCAAGAAGCAAAAGCGCAATATCCGCTTCGAGAGGCATCTGTAAAAGTTGTAGAAGATCCAGCTCAACCGGGTCATTACAAGTCTGTGGTGTTTTTAAGACCACATTTCCAGCTAGACGAGTTGTCTGTTTCTTTGCGACTCGTGACTGAATTACCTCAGTCCTCACATTAAGAGCCTAATCATAACTTTAAATATAAAAATAGAGGTCAATTATAAATGAAAGATATATATGTTGAGTTTCGCGGCAAGTACAAAGTCGATGGAGAATCACGAGATGCTGAACACAAAGGTTGGCTTGAAGTGAACTCTTGGTCACATCACATTCGTCAACCTAAATCTGCGACCTCAAGTAGCGTTGGTGGTCATACCGCTGAACGAGTTGAACATTCAGATATGATTTTTGTGAAAGACTTAGATGCAACCAGTCCTAAATTATGGGAAGCGTGTTCTGCGGGTTATACCTTCGATGAAGTGCAAATTGATTATTATCGTGCCAATGGCGATAAGCGAATCAAGTACTTACAAATCAAATTGAAGCATGTTTTGGTTTCAAGTGTGACGCCTACTGTAAATGAAGAGGGCGTTCCGGCTGAAACATTTGGTTTGAAATATGCAGCAGTTGAGTGGACGTATAACCAACAAGACATTAATGGCACTGCAAAAGGTGCAGTGACGAAAAAGTGGTCGTTGTCCAATAACACAGCTTCATACGCTGCTTAATCAAGCATGGGGTGATTAGACTGAGGTCATAGCACCTCAGCTCTAATTTCTCAAAATCTCTCAAAGATTATCGTGATCATCATGAATTTAGATCATTTATATCCTTATGGTTTTAGATCAACTTTATTTGATCGTTTGTTCGCTGAACAAGAAAACGGATTAAGCGGGATGTCGATTCAGCAATTGCGCGAGTCAGTTGCACGTGATTTAGAAGATTTGCTGAATAGTCGAATTGCAAAGTTTGATCGAAATATGGATGAGTTCCCACTCGTTAAAAAATCGATTTTGCAGTTTGGCATTATTGACTTTATTGGATTGTCGACAGCGAACCCTTTAGATCGCGATAAAATTTGTCAATCGATTGAGCAGTCCATTACAGCGCACGAACCAAGATTGAAGCAGATTAAAGTTGACATGCTATTTGATGGACACAACATGGGCGCGCTTTGTTTAAGTATTCAAGCTTATTTAAATATTCACCCATTGTATGAGCCTGTTTTTTTTGATGCCTTACTCAAACCCACAACACAACAATATGTTATTTCTGCCCGAGCTTAGTGGGAGTCCACTGTGATAGAGCAACTTTTACCGTATTATGAAAAACAATTACAAGAATTCGGTCAACAATCTAGAGCATTTGCAGAGAAATATCCGAAGATTGCACAGCGACTCGCGTTAAATCAAGAGCAAATTGATGATCCGCATATCGAGCGTCTCATTCAGGCATTTTCCTTTATTGCTGCACGTATTGATAAAAAATTAGCAGACAGTTATGAGGTTTTTACTTATTCTTTGTTTGAGGTGATGTTTCCGCAGTATCTACGTCATTTTCCCGCGTGTACGGTGGTGAGTTTTGATGAGCGCGATAAATTGAAACAATTGACTGCAGCACAGTTAATTCCAGCAAAAACTACATTAAAGTCACGTAGTTTTAAAGGCGTACAATGTGAATTTAACACCAGTCAAGATGTGCGTTTATTGCCGATTGCAATAACGGATTTGGCATTTCAGACCTCACCAAGTGTACATCTGAATTTGAATCAGAATGCAACTTTAAGTCTGAAATTTGAAATTTTTAATGATGCACACAGCTGGATTTTAGATGAAAAACTACCGATCTATTTGGATGCTCTTTCTAATTTTCCCCTACAAGTTTTAGATGGTATTTTTCGTCAGGAAACAGCTTTTTCCCTTCGTGTTGGACAAAGCGTAACTGATATTCGCAACCCATTTACCGTGATGGGATTTAGCGAACAAGAGAGTTTATTGCCGATTGATCAACACACGCATCATGCTTATCGTTTATTGATGGAGTATTTTTGTTTTCCTGAAAAGTTTCATTATTTAAACTTTGATTTGAGTGTTTTAAATGAACACTTGCAGCAGCAAAATAGTTTTGAAATATTGATTCATCTCAAACTGAATTTGAATAATCAGGCACTTCTACGCAATTATTCCGCATTGAATGTCGCAAATTTTAAATTGTTTAGTACACCTGCAATTAACCTGTTTGAAAAGCAGGCAGAACCGCAAAAGATTTTACATACACAATTACACTATCCCTTGATTACAGATGCGCATCACCCTGAGTTATATCAAGTTTATGCAGTGATCGAAATGAATATGCTGCGCGAAAAGACTCGGCAGGCTGCAACTCATTTGCCTGTTTTGCCATTTTTTGCCATGAGTCATTATCATCCAGATCAAACTCAATTTTTTTATACGCTGCATTATCAGCCTGTGCAAAATAAAATGATGCCAATCAGCTATTCGATTATTTCCAAACAGTTGCAGCCAGATGAAGTTAAATCGGATTTTATCAGTACACGTTTGCTGTGTTCCAACGATGATTTGGCGCATGAAGCGCTAAGTCAGAGCAATCATGTTCTACATTTAAATGACAGTCGTCTGGCAAGGCGTGCCAATATTCTAAAACGACCTACCTTGGCGGTTTCATTTGATCAAAATAGTCAGCAACAATGGCGCATTATTTCGCATCTTTCACTCAATACTTTGGCTTTAATGAAAGGTGATGCTTTGAGTCACGTGAAAGAGCTTTTAACTTTATACAATTTGCCGCAGTCGAAAGACAATATTGTATTGATTGATGCAATCAAACAACTCAGTTTTTCCACAACACATAAGTTAGTGAATACACAGCCATTTCCTATGTTTGTTCGGGGTGTGAAAGCTGAGCTTTGTATAGATCCACGTGTTTTTCATGGACACAGTCTTTATATTTTTAGCCAATTATTAAGTCATCTTTTTAATCTGAAAGTTCAAATCAATAGTTTTGTGGATGTCGTCATTAAAGACAGTCTGAATCAACAGGAGATCTACCCATGCGTGCAGAACGTTGGTGGCAAGACACTTCTATAATTGATCAAGTCTTTAAACAGCCAGGCACATTTGAATTTGTTCAATCGACGCGCTTATTACGTCATTCGACTGTAGTGCAAGGTCAATACCATTGGTCAGCAGCGTTTTATTTTGAACCTTCATTTCGCTTGAGTTTTCCATTAGCGGAAATTGAATCGTTGCATTATCAGGATCAACGTATTCATCTAAGCAATTTAGTGATCGGACTGACTGGTATACAAGGGGCTTTGCCTTATAGTTATACGCATCAGTTAAAACAGCATTTGCGTCAACAGCGTTTGGAAGCGCAAGCATTTTTAGGCTTATTTAATCATCAACTGACCGCAAAATATGTCGATGCGACTTTGGCATATCACTTGCCCATCCGCTATGAGATAGAACACAAAAATGATTATCTCGATATTTTGCATGCGTTAAGTGGTTATTCGAGAACTCATCATGAACAGCCTGATTTAGATGAATATTTTGCCGAGTTTTCTGGATTCATGCAGGGGCAGAATAACACTGCACATGCCTTAAAAACGGTCTTGTCCTGCATTTTTGCGCAGCAAATACATATTCGGGAATTTGTAAAAGAAAAGTTTCAGTTACAGGATGAACAAAAATCCTGCTTAGGTGGCAAGAATCCAAGTTTGCTCGGGCTGAATACGTTTTGTGGAAGTACTATGCAGCAAATGGATGGGAAAATTGAGATTCAAATTGGGCCTTTATGCCGAGCGCAATATCTCGCTTTTTTGCCAGATCAACCTTTAAGCCACAAATTAAAACGTCTGATTGAAACATGGTGTGATCCAAGTTTGCATATTGATTTGCGTTTGATTTTAGGTCGAACAGAAATTCAGCCGATGTGTTTAGATTCAAAACATGAGATGGGGTTGGGGCAAGGTGCATTTTTAATGCCTACTAAGACATTAGACCATCATGCTGAAACTTGCTATGCCTTAATAGGACGTGCGCCATGTTGAAGAAGTTTTTAGCAACATGGATTGCCTGTTTTATTTTGTTTGGATGGGGCGCGATTGATTATTGGCGTGATATTCAATATCAACCTGAATTGACAGATTTGATTGCATATTTTTTGGTTGTACCGATGCTGATCAGTGCAGCTTTGTTTGCACCTTGGTTTATTTATCAGGTTTATCAGCACTACAAAATGCAGCGGCAACAAGCTTCACAGACTGAATTTGATTCAGCGCAGTTTTTCACAACAGCCATGCCTCATGTTGACCCTCAATATTTGAAATTGCATGTGTATGCAGCAGCTGCATATAGTGCTTTAGGTGAAAATGAGGCAATTCTGGAAGGTATTCAGCATTTTACCAGTCCAAAGTTAGATCGAAATTTACTGAATTTACATGGGCTGCCTATGCTTTCGTATCGCATTGAAGATTTAGATCAACAGCACGGTGATGGAAGTGCGCATGAGCAAGATGAATCATGCTTGTCACTTCGACAGCAGCGCATCATGGCATTAATTCAACAGCAAATTGAACAGCACATTACGCTTTTGAGTCTGATCTCAGCGCAGCTAAAATGCTCAAGTTTATTTTATGAAAGCCAGCATTTACATGAATATCGTATGCATCCTGCATGGACAGATTTAAGTTTGGCAGATACTGAACAGGGTGAGCTTGCTCAGCTTGAACAGGTCTATCGTTTAGATCGTCTGAATCTACATATTTTATTGTCTGCAGAGCTTGTAGATGTTTGGGATGATTCACACAGTAATACGGCTATTCAGCGTATTTTAGATGAAATGGGCATCATTTTAGAAAAAATTCACCTTGAATATCATTATCTAAGCGCATTATCTGCCGAACAGGAACTACTGGAATTATTTGAGCGCATTCAGCATCAAGCACATGAAATTGCTTTGATCATTGTGGTGGATTCTGAAATTGATCAAGTATTGATTGATGAAAAATGTTGGATCAATAGCAGCTATCTCCCTGCCGAATTTATTAGTAGTTGGTGTGTTGCAAATACTGCTGTGCAACTAGAACAGCAACGACCTATCAAGGCTTTTAATCTATTTGCCGATCAAGCTCATGTGCAACAAATATTTGAAATATTAAAACTGCGTGAGTTGGCACTAGACCAAGCCGAAGCGCCTTTTGTATTCATGCTTGAAGATGCTACGGATCGTAAAGCAATGAAAAAATGTGAACAGTTTTTCGCAGAAAGTCCTGTCGAGCCGTATCACTATTTATATTGTAAACCCGCTGTCGGAAATACCCTGAACTTAGCCAAACCATTTGGGTTGATGTTGGCAGCATTGCTCCCAAGTCATCAAGCCGCTTTGGTTTATACACAAAATTTACAGGCATGCATCCAAACTTTTTCTGAGATTCCCGCAGAGCGAGCATGTGCAGCATTTGCTGATTAATGAACAACAATAATAAGAGAATTCCATGCATATTATTTTAGCTTATTTGTGGCAGTACATGAGTAATCCTAAAGCGATGATTGCTTTATCTTTATTCATTGCCTTGCTATCCACATATTCAGTGCTACCCCGCAAAATATTTTGGATATTGGTAGTCAGTTATGCGCTGAGTGTCATTGCCTATGTTATTTATTGGCTCATCCAGCGCAAACAGCACGCGGAACAAGGTGAAAAACTTGCCCATGCTATTGAACAAAACCATCAGGCTGTTTCTACCCAATATAAAGACAAGGCAGAATTACAATCAATTCAACAACAAGTGAAAGAATCAATCCAGTTGATTCGTAAATCTAAACTTGGCGATAAAAAGGGCAATGCTGCCTTATATGAATTGCCCTGGTATATGGTGATTGGTAATCCTGCTGCAGGTAAAAGTTCTGCAATTTATAACTCAGGCTTGAAGTTTCCATTTGAAGAAACTCATCAAAAAATGGTGTCAGCTGGTTTAAGCGGCACCCGAAGTTGTGACTGGTTTTTTTCTACCCAAGGCGTTTTGCTAGATACAGCAGGACGTTATTCGGTGTATGCAGAAGATCATGCGGAATGGCTTGGCTTCTTAAATATTCTTAAAAAAAGCCGAGCCAAAGCCCCTGTAAATGGCTTGATTGTGATCGTGAGTATTGCTGAATTAATCAGTCAAAGCCCCGAACATTCGTTGAAACTTGCTAAAAATTTACGTGCCCGAATTCAGGATTTAACCGAAAGACTGGAAGTTGTGGTTCCTGTGTATTTGGTATTTTCCAAAATGGATTTAATTGCAGGGTTTACCGAGTTTTTCAATTGTTATGCAGCGCAAGAATATAATCAGGCTTGGGGCGCGACTTTGCCTTATGAGCAAAACTCATCGCAGCATGCCGTGACATTGTTCGAGAAACATTACAACATTTTATATGATGGCTTAAAAAGCGTGAGCACCACACATTTAAGTCGCCGTCATGCTCAAAATATTTCGCCGAGTGTCATGACATTTCCATTGGAATTTAAAACTTTAAAGCCAGCATTAAAAAGTTTTATTGGGACTTTATTTGAAGATAATCCGTATCAATTCCAACCTGTTTTTCGAGGTTTTTACTTTACCAGTGCGTTACAGGAAGGCAGCATCGAAAGCCCGATGACAGAAAGTATCGCACAAGAATTTCAACTGCAGCAGATTGCAAGTCCTTTTCAGGACGAAGAAAAAAGTTCGATTGCCCCAAATCATGGCTATTTTTTACAAGGTCTGTTTTCCAATGTGATTTTGCGAGATCAGCATTTGGTGAAACAACATATTAATCCTGCGAAAAAACGTCAGCGTTATATGGCATTTACTGCTGCATTGCTTGGTGTTGGATTGTTGCTCAGTGTTTGGGTATGGTCATATCGCCATAATCAACAACTGATTGCCGATGTTCAGGCAGATTTAGATCAAGTTGTACGTTTGGAAAAAACTTCTGGGCAGGTTTTATCCACGCAATTGGAAAGCTTATTAATTTTACAAGCGCGACTGCAACAGTTGGATGGATTTTCCGAACAACGTCCACTTAAGTTCAGTTTTGGCTTATATCAGGGCAAGCAGTTACGCGAACAGCTCAAAGTTGAATATCTAAAAGGTGTTCAGCAGATTGTATTGTTGCCAACCCAGCAAAATATCGCGCAATACTTACAGCGTGTCCAACAAGATGCGGCAACACTCAAAGCGCATCGTATACATGCAAAAACGCAGCAAGTTGCGAAAACTCAACCATATTTAGAGCCTTCCGTGCAAAATCCGCAAGATGCTTATAATGCGTTAAAGGCTTATTTAATGCTGACGAATCCTGAATATCGGGAGAACAGTCATTTAAGTGATCAGATTTCACGTTTTTGGCGCACTTGGTTGGATGCTCATCTTGGGGAAATGCCACGTACTGACATGATTCAGCAGGCAGAAAAAATCCTGTCTTATGCCATGACACTCGCTCATCAGGACGATTTTCCTGTACTGGAAAGTGATGCACAAATGGTCGATCAAACTCGTCAAGTGCTGTTGTCGGTCATTCAGGGAATGCCTGCACGAGATCGGGTATATAACGAAATAAAAATGCGTGCAGCAGTACGTTTTCCTGCGCTAACAGTCAGTCAAATTGTGGGGGAGCAACACAGTCGCATTGTTTTAGGCAGTCATGCTTTGCCTGGCATTTTTACGCAGCAGGCGTGGAGTGAATATGTCGAACAAGCAATTGATCAGGCAGCCAATCAGCCAACGGACAGCAAAGATTGGGTACTCAATAGCCGTCAGTCAGATGATCTGACTTTTTCAGGAAGTCCTGAACAAATCCGTAAACAATTGCTGAGCTTGTATCAGCAAGAATATGTAAGTGAATGGAAGAAATTCCTAAATGGTATTCACTATGCCAAAACAGATCAGTTCAGCCAGCAAGTGAAACAGCTTGATTTGTTGGGAGAGCCGCAAAACTCGCCAATTCGCAAGTTATTGCAACGTATTGCAGTGGAAACCAATTGGGATAATCCAATTGTGCAAGCTGAACTTGCTGTGCCTGAACAAGGATTTATGGCGTGGTTTAAAGACAAAGTGCTGCGTCAGTCTAATGACAAAGCTGCAGCACAGGCGACCCTAAAAGCGCAAGGTGCGATTTCTCAAGAATACCAAATGTTTTATCAACTGCTGCGTAAACGTGACGATTTACAGGATCAATCTCTGTTTGATGTGTATATGAACAACCTTGCACAGGTGCGCAGCAAGTTAAATGATCTTCAAACGGCAGGGGAAATTGGACCAAGTGCAATGGCATTGTTCAAACAAACCATCCATGATCAAAACTCGGTCTTTAATACAACGCAAAAATATGTCGATGAAAAAATGATGGTGGGTTTAAAAGAGGCTGACCAACAATTATTACAAAAACTGTTGATGACACCGCTAACTCAATCTTTTGCAAGTTTAATTGTACCGACACAAGATGAAATTAATAAATTATGGCGTATTCAAGCCTATCAACCGTTTGCAACACATTTAGGTCAGAAATATCCATTTCATTCAGGGGGGACTTTACAGGCAACCAGTCAGGAAATGGGACAAATTTTTGGTGAAACAGGAAGTATTGCTGGCTTTGTCAAAGACACTTTAGATCCGTTGTTGATTCGTCGTGGTTATGTCTTAACTTCAAAAACATGGAAAGATTTAGGCTTAAATTTAAATCCTCAGTTTGTGATGGCATTTCCGCAATATGTTGCGCCAATTCATGGTATGGCAACAGGACGTTTAGATCAGCCTGCAACATCTGCTGTTTCAAATCAATCCAATTTCCAATTTTATCCATTACAGCACCCACAATTTTTATCGTATAGCATCGATATTGATGGTCAGCGAATGCAGTTTGAAAATGGAATTCAACAATGGGTCAACTTTGTGTGGCCCAATCCAGGCGCAATTCCCGGCGTGCGTATTAGTGCAGTCGATTTAAACGGTCAGTCGCATACTATTTTTGAAGCACTGGGCGAATATGGCATTAACCGTTTAATTGATGCTGCACAGCGCAAAGAGCAAAACGGTCACTTTGAAATGACTTGGGTCAGTAAAACGGAACCATCTTTATCTTTAAAAGTGAATTTCCGACTCATTAGCGGACATAGCTCGGGCAATATTGGTTCAAGTCGTGGTTATGTGGGGTTGCAGTTGGTCGATCAAGTCACCACGACCAAAGCACCTCTTGTGGTTGCTGCACAAACGACAGCAATGAGTCCCGCACAAACAGCGGCTACGCAGTCTAAAACTACAATGTCTGCACAAGTGGGAGGCGTTCCGCAATGATCAAGAGAAATAACACTTGGCAAAAGGCGTGGTGGGTATGCAAGCAGTAAAAACCGTACCTTTATATTATGGAAAAATACCTGCCCGTGGTGATTTTATAAAGTCTAAAGGGCAATCGGAACTCATTCAGCAGCTCGATCAGTGGATTAGTAATGCACTGGAACATGCCATGCAGAGCGCAGATTTTAAACAGCGTTATGCAACTTTGCCTGCTTTAGATTTTTTGATTGCCCATCCAGCAGAACCAATGTTTTTAGCTGTTAATTTAAAGGCGAGCCAAGATAGCTCGGGGCGGGCATTTCCAATGCTACTGGGGCAGTTGTTTGAGGTCGAACAGCCGAGTCAAAAGTTATTATTTGTGCCGTTTTTTTACAAAGCTATTTGGACTGATTTATTGCAACGCAATCAGGTCTTAAGCAATATCCGTGATCCCAATATGTCATTTGAACTGTTGAATCAATTGCCGAATAGGGTTCAACTTTTGAGTGCAGAAGAATACCAAGACTTTTATGAAAAACACAGCACGCATTCATTGGCACAATTAATGAAAATCAGTGTCAATGACTTGGCTCAGAGTATGATTGGGTTGGGACTTTTACTGCAACCCGTCCTCAAAAATGGCACTCGTCGTTTAAACAAAGTGATGATTTTACCGCTGAATCATCCGCGATATTGCTTTGAAATCGCAGCATTTTGGATGGGCATGATCGGGCGGTTTTTAGGCGCGCATCATACTGAAATTTTGCTGGGGATACTACATTTTGAGGCACCCATTTTGATCATTGATTTTCAGGGGGCTGATGTCATGACGCTGCGCGATCTATTTATTCAAAATATGCAGGGTGAACATTGGGTTTCTTTAATTCAAGCCACTTGGATTGATGCTTATTTAGAACAAAATGCAGGTCTTGCAACATTGGAACAATTACTTTGTCAGCGGCAGTTAAATCTTAACCAAGCATTAAAGCTGTTTAGACAAACTTTTTTAGATGAATAAATATGAAAAATAATCAAAAACGTATTCGCGTAAGTCTACTTATTGGCTTGTGTTTTTTAGTCCAAAGTCATTTGATCTATGCAGCGCCCATTGTTATAGAAGGTGTGGTGCCAAACGAAGCAAGTAAACAAGCCATTTTGGCGAAAATGCAAGCTGTGTATGGTGAATCGGAGGTGTTAGATAAAATTCAAGTCCGTGCAGTTGCTGCACCGAATGGTTGGGATGACTCAGTTTCGCGTATGATTACAGCGGATTTAAAAAAGATTTCTCAAGGGCAGTTACGTGTGAAAGGGACTCAAATTGATTTGAAAGGAAAAGTGAATGCTGCTCATCAAATTCAAGCCACGACAGCAAATTTTCAGGCTTTGGTACAGCAGCCTTATCGTTTGAACACACAGCTTTCGGAGAGTCAGTATGAACAAAAAATGCTGGATGCTGCGCTCAAAAACAGGATTGTTGAGTTTGAATCGGGCAGTGCAATTTTGACTGACGTAGGGCAAAAAATTCTGGATGAAATGGCTGTGGCATTGAAGCAAGTTGGCACCAAAAAAGTGAAAATTGTTGGACATACAGACAGTTCGGGCGATGCGCATAAAAATATAGTGTTAAGCCAATCACGTGCAGGCGCGGTAAAAAATTATTTGATCGATAAAGGTATTGCGATAACGCATTTAAGCACCGAAGGTCAAGGTTCTAATCAGCCTGTCGCAGACAATACAACGCCACAAGGACGTAAGAAAAATCGACGTATTGAATTTGAGGTGCTTTGATTAGTTGATATTGAGCAAGGCGGAAGATGATCGCCATGTCCTGATCTTTAGAGCATCTGTGTGTAAACAGATGGCATAGAAAATAAAAACAGCATCAATCATTCAGTAATTTCCACAGTGAGAGTGCTTTGTGCAATTTAAAGCACGAATCTTGAATACATTGATCTGAAATAGAGGCTTTAAATCAACATTCGGAAGTTTTACTGCCGAAACGCGCCAAGAAAACCATTTTCCATCTAGCTGATTATGGCATTTCACAGTAGAATATGCGCTCTCTTCAAGTCACATTGTGGCATGGTCCAAAAGATCAGCCCGTGGAGCCAAAATCAGCATGTTTATCGTTGCCGGTGCACCTGCACATTCATCTTTTAAGAAAACTCAACTCTTAAACCGTTTAGCGTCAATGAGTTCTGTTCAATCTTTCGATAGCCAATGGGTTTATTTATTTGACCAAGCGCTCGACGAGCAACAACAGCAATCTGCTTTACAGCTTTTAAACGATGGTGCATCTTTTGAATTACGCCAAGCTGCAAGTGATGAAGTTCAAATTTTAGTGACACCACGTGTGGGCACAATTTCTCCTTGGTCATCAAAAGCAACCGATATTTTTGCCAACTGTAATACGCCTGTACACCGCCTAGAACGCGGTGTTTTGTTTACCTTAAAAGGTATTACAGACGTTTCAAACGAAGTAAAACAAGTATTGCATGACCGCATGACCGAAAGTGTGTTTAACCACATTAACGATGCTGCAGCGTTATTTGTTGAAACTGAACCAAAACCTTTAAATAGCATTGATATTTTGGGTGAAGGCAAAGCGGCATTGGTAAAAGCCAACAGTGAGTTTGGTTTTGCCTTGTCTGATGAAGAAATTGATTATTTAACCGAAGCATTTATCAAGTTAGGCCGTAATCCGCATGACATTGAATTGATGATGTTTGCACAAGCCAACTCTGAGCACTGCCGTCACAAAATCTTTGGTTCTGAATGGACAATTGATGGCGAAGTACAGCCATTGTCATTGTTCCAAATGATCAAAAATACTTATAAAGAATCACCAACAGATGTATTGTCGGCTTATAAAGACAACGCTTCGGTGATTGTTGGTTTTGACACGCAGCGTTTCTATCCGAAAAAAGATGCTGCAACAGGTCACTACGTTTATAAATATAAGAGCCAAGCTGCCCACATTCTAATGAAAGTGGAAACGCACAACCACCCAACTGCAATTGCACCATTTGCAGGTGCTGCGACAGGTTCGGGTGGTGAAATCCGTGATGAAGGCGCGACAGGTCGTGGTGGTAAACCAAAAGCAGGTTTAACAGGCTTTACAGTATCGAATTTAAATATTCCTGGTTTTGAACAGCCTTGGGAAGAAAACTATGGCAAGCCTTCACGTATGGCATCGCCATTACAAATTATGATTGAAGGCCCATTGGGCGGTGCAGCGTTTAACAACGAATTTGGTCGTCCTGCGTTAAATGGTTACTTCCGTACTTTCGAGCAAAACGTGAATGGTGAAGTAAAAGGCTTCCATAAACCAATCATGATTGCAGGTGGTTACGGCAACATTCGTCCAGACCATGTCGAAAAAGACCCAATTCAGCCAGGCGATTTATTAATCGTTTTAGGCGGCCCTGCGATGTTGATCGGTTTAGGCGGTGGCGCTGCATCTTCTGTAGATAGCGGAACCATGGGTGAAAATCTTGACTTCGCTTCAGTACAACGTGAAAACCCAGAAATGGAACGCCGTTGCCAAGAAGTGATTGATACATGCTGGCGTTTGGAAGATGTTAACCCAATCGTATCAGTGCATGACGTGGGTGCAGGTGGTATTTCGAACGCAATGCCTGAGTTGGTGAATGATCACGAACTAGGTGCTGTACTTGATTTGCGTAAGATTCCATCTTTAGAACCAGGCATGTCACCAATGGAAATTTGGTCAAACGAAGCGCAAGAGCGTTATGTATTGGCCATCCGTCCAAGTTCTTTAGAATTATTTGAATCAATCTGTGCGCGTGAGCGTTGTCCGTTTGCAGTATTGGGTGAAGCGACAGAAGCGCGTCATTTAACGGTTGAAGATCCACTGTTCAATAACAAAGCTGTAGATATGCCAATGCAGGTCTTGTTAGGTGGTACGCCACGCATGAGCCGTTCTTATGAAAGCATTGAGCGTCAAGGTGATGATTTTGATGCAGCTCAAGTTACTGATCTGAAAGATGCGATTTACCGTGTCATCAAGAATCCAACTGTTGCGTCCAAATCATTCCTAATCACTATTGGTGACCGTTCAATTACAGGTATGGTTGCACGTGATCAGTTGGTTGGCCCATGGCAGGTGCCTGTTGCAGATGCAGCAGTAACCACTACCAGCTTGCAAGGCTTTACAGGTGAAGCAATGGCGATGGGTGAACGTCCACCTGTAGCTTTATTAAACCCTGCAGCATCTGCGCGTTTGGCAGTGGCAGAATCTATTTCCAATATCATGTCAGCCAAAATTGACCAGATCAGCGACATTAAATTATCTGCAAACTGGATGGCAGCAGCAGGTCAAAAAGGCGAAGACCAAGCTTTGTTTGAAGGTGTAAAAGCCATTGGTATGGAAATGTGTCCTGCGCTAGGAATTGCAATTCCAGTAGGTAAAGACTCATTGTCTATGCGTACCACTTGGAATGACGAAGGTGTTGATAAATCTGTAACTTCACCAATGTCAGGTGTAATTACTGCATTTGCACCAGTGACCGATGTACGTAAAACACTAACCCCTGAATTGAAAAATACCGATTCAGTATTGGTACGTATTGACTTGTCTAAAGGTCAGTTCCGTTTAGGCGGTTCAATTTTAGCGCAAGTCTATAAAGCTATTGGTTCAGTAACACCAGATGTCGATAACTTTGACGAATTCAAAGCATTCTTTGCTTTGGTACAAGACTGGAATAACCGTGGCTTGATTCAAGCTTATCACGACATTGGTGATGGTGGTTTATTGGCAACTGTAACAGAAATGATGTTCGCTTCACGTTTAGGTGTGGCGTTAGAAGATCAATCTGTTGCGGCATTGTTTGCTGAAGAAATTGGTGCAGTACTACAAATCTCTAAAGCAGACTGGGCTAACTTAGCTGCTGAAGTTGCTGCATCTACTTTGAAAGATGCGATTTCGGTAGTCGGTACAGTTAATAGCACAGACCAACTTGCTGTAAATGGCTTGGTGCTTGAACGTGCCGATTTGCAAGCGGCTTGGAGTGAAGTATCATACCAAATCCAGCGTTTACGTGACAACTCAGAAACTGCTGATCAAGAATTTGCCTTGATCACAGACAAAAACCACAAAGGCTTAATTGCTCAACCGACATTTGACTTAAATGAGCCAGTTGAAGCGCCATACATCAACACACGTCGTCCTAACATGGTGATTTTACGTGAACAAGGCGTAAACGGTCATGTAGAAATGGCGGCAGCATTTGACAAAGTCGGCTTTAACACCGTTGACGTACACATGAGTGACTTGCTTGCAGGGCGTGTCGATTTAGACGACTTTGAAGGCTTAGTGGCGTGTGGTGGTTTCTCTTACGGTGACGTATTAGGTGCTGGCGGTGGCTGGGCGAAGTCAGTCTTGTTCAACCCGAAATTACGCGACCAGTTTGAGAAATTCTTTAACCGTCAAGAAACGTTCTCACTGGGTATCTGTAACGGTTGTCAAATGTTGTCACAATTAGCACCACTCATTCCAGGTGCAGAAGCGTGGCCACGTTTCCATCGCAATACTTCAGAAGTGTTTGAAGCGCGTAGCGTTAACGTCCGTGTGGAAAAATCAAACTCTGTATTATTGCAAGATATGGAAGGCTCGATTTTACCAATCGCAGTGGCACATGGTGAAGGTCGCGTCGTTGCACCAGAAGCTAATTTGGCAGCCTTGAACGCAGGCAACCAAGTGATTTTACGTTATGTCGATAGCCACGGAAATGCGACTCAACATTATCCAATGAACCCGAATGGTTCGCCAGAAGGTATTTCAGGCGTAACTTCAAAAGATGGTCGTGCAACAATTATGATGCCGCACCCTGAACGTAATTTCCGTGCGCTTCAACATTCTTGGAAACCTGAAGAATGGACTGAAGATGGTGCATGGTTACGTATGTTCCGCAATGCGCGTAAATTTATTGGTTAAGATTTAACTCGCTTAATCTATAGCAGTCAGCCACCTTCGGGTGGCTGATTTTTTTGCTGTGAATATGCAACTTTTATATAGACGTGCATGTTTCCACCTAAATGAATCGTCGGCTTGCTGTTCAACAATTCTGCATTAATCTCAACAATCATAGTCATCCTAGACAACTCAAGCTATCATAAACAAGCAAACACACATGGGATGGCGTTATGAAAATCATTGCAGATGAAAATCTGGCATATACCGATTATTTCTTTGCAGATTTGGCAGAAATAGAGCACAAGGCTGGACGCCGTCTAACGCATCAAGATGTGCAAGATGCTGATGCGCTGCTAGTTCGTTCCGTCACCCAAGTGAATGCAGCATTGATTCAACAGACCGCGCTTCAATTTATTGGCAGCGCGACCATTGGCACAGACCACCTTGATATCCCAGCCATCGAGCAGCAGGGCATTGCATGGTCAAATGCGGCAGGTTGTAATGCGCAGGCGGTGAGTGAGTATGTGATTACCGCATTGCTTCATCTCGAGCCTGAATTACTACATGCCAATCAAAACTTTAAACTTGGCATTATTGGACTGGGCAATGTCGGCTCGCGCTTGGTCAAAATGGCACAATTATTAGGTTGGGATGTCATCGCATACGATCCATTTGTGCAGTTGCCCAATGTGCAGCAATGTGACTTAGATGCACTATTACAACAGGCAGATGCAATTTCCATTCATGTGCCATTAACAGAAACTGGTGAACATCCTACTCATCATTTAATTAATGCAGCGCGTTTGGCATGTATGAAGCCTCAAGCCATTCTGATTAATTCAGCGCGTGGGCCAGTGGTAGAAGAAGCGGCTTTAATGCAGGATATTCAACATACTCAGCGTTTAGTGGTATTAGATGTTTTTGAATATGAACCTGAAATCTCTGCAGAATTATTAGATTTGCTTGCTTTGGCAACCCCGCATATTGCAGGGTATAGCCTAGAAGGCAAGGCACGCGGCACACAAATGATTTATCAGGCTTTTTGTGAAAATTTTGGTTTAGATGCCACAAAACAATTTGAAACTCAATTGCCAAGCTGCGCGCAATATTTCAAAACCCAAGATTTGAAAAATAGTCTGCATGCACATTTAAGTCAAATTTATGATATTGCACAGGATGATGCCAATTTACGTGCCTGTGTCAAAGCGGGCAAAGTTGAGCAGCAGGCTTTTGATCATTTAAGAAAAACCTATCCTCTGCGTCGTGAATGGGCAGCACACGGAGGCCCGCAAGCATGAGTTCAAATCTCCAATATCAACCAACTTGCGACTTAAACAGCATGCGCGCACGTGCACAATTGTATGCACAAATACGCCAGTTTTTTGCGGAACGTGAAGTACTTGAAGTTGAAACGCCAATTTTGTCACAGGCAGGAGTGACAGATGTGCATTTGGCTTCAGTGCAAGCACAGCGCCATGTGCAGGGCAAATTGCATACGCACTATTTACAGACCTCACCTGAATTTGCCATGAAGCGTTTATTGGCCAGTGGTAGTGGTGCTATTTATCAAATTTGCAAAGTCTTTCGTGATGATGAACATGGACGTAAACACAACAGCGAATTTACCATGTTGGAATGGTATCGTCCCGAATTTAGCCTGAAAGAGCTTATGTTTGAGGTGACAGATTTACTTAATCTGACGTTAAAACAACGCTTTGGCGAAGTACGTCCAACAGTGTTGAGTTATAAACACGCATTTATGGATCGTTTGGATTTAAATCCTTTACAGGCAAGTCTGCAACAATTGAAAGACTGCTGTCATCGTGTGGGTTTGCATCTGGATTTGGGTGATGACCGTCTAGGCTACATCGACCTATTGTTTTCACATTTTGTAGAACCAAGTTTGGGCTTTGATGCTCCTGTATTTTTAACCGATTTTCCACCTGAATTAGCATCTTTGGCTAAAACCAGAACAGATGATGATGGGGAATTGGTCGCAGCCCGTTTTGAGCTATATATCGAAGGTTTAGAGCTTGCCAATGCCTATGATGAATTGATTGATGCTACTGTGCTGCGTTCTCGTTTTGAAGCCGATAATGCAGAACGCGCACAACTTGGTTTACATGTGATGCCAATTGATGAATATTTATTGGCTGCGTTGCCGAACATGCCTGAATGTTCAGGTATCGCCTTGGGCATAGATCGCTTATTGATGATTGCAACTGAGCAGATGCGTTTAGAGCAAGTGATTAGCTTTCCTGAGCAGCTTGCCTAAAAGCAAAAGACAGTTTCTTATTTCAAGAAGGATTTATTTGAGCTAAAAAGCCGTAGCTTCTATATTTTAGAAGATTACGGCTTTTCGATCAGAAATTTAGGCTGACTTAAATAGGTTAAGAATGATAGATCAAAGAGCGCATGTAATGACGTTCTATAGACTTAAATAGCCTAAGCAGTAGCAGCCAAGTGACGTGCCTTTAATTGCTCAATCGCTTTAATGCGTCGTTCAATCAGCATTTCACCAATATCGGGGCCTTGGACATCGGCAGGTAAGTCTTGCGCCTTAATGCTGCGTACCACTTGAATCGCTTCCAAAATATAGCTCGCTTGCGGATAGTCACGATCTTCCAAACCTAAACGCCCACGAGAGTCACATTCACAGGCTTGTACAAAGGCTTCTACACGCTCAGGACGACGCAAGACATCCAAACGCTGTAATAAGCGCCATAACGTGCCAGGCTTTAAGCTCAATGCTTGGTGGCATTTTAAATGCTCTTTACATACAGCAAGTGCAAGTTGTTTGGTATTGGTCGGTACGCGCAGGCGTTCACACACTTCCGTTACAGGTCGAATCCCACGTTCTTCATGCATAATGTGCCGTGGTAATTCATCGGCAGGGGTCAAGGCCTTGCCTAAATCATGCAATAACACTGCAAAGCGTACATCGAGTGAGTAATTGGCACGACAGGCTTGTTGTAGTGACATCATGGTGTGCACACCACTGTCAATTTCAGGGTGATATTCAGGACGCTGTGGAATACCGAATAAAGCATCTAATTCAGGAAATAAAACTTTTAAAGCACCACAGGCACGCAATGTTTCAAAATAAACATCGGCACGTGCTTCCATTAAGGCACGTGAAGTTTCTTTCCATACGCGTTCAGGTGTCAGCGCATGTAACTCACCAGATTCTGCCAACTCTTGCATTAATAACAAGGTTTCAGGTGCAACCACAAAGCCTAAAGCATGATAACGTGCTGCAAAACGAGCAATACGCAGCACCCGTAACGGGTCTTCTACAAAAGCATTGGAAACATGGCGCAGCACTTTATTGCACAGATCTTGCTGTCCACCGTAAGGGTCGTAGACATTGCCATCACTATCCATTGCCATGGCGTTAATGGTTAAATCACGACGGATTAAATCTTCTTCTAAGGTCACGCTTGGGTCGGTATGAAATTCAAAACCGTGATAACCGTGTCCAGATTTGCGCTCAGTGCGAGCAAGTGCATATTCATCTTTGGTTTCAGGATGAAGAAAAACAGGGAAGTCTTTGCCCACAGGTTGAAAGCCTTGAGCCAAAAGTTGTTCGGGCGTTGCGCCAACGACAACATAATCTTTTTCGTGATAGGGATGCCCGAGTAAGTGATCTCGAACTGCACCGCCTACTAAATAAACTTGCATGAAAAAACCTCTATTCTTCAAGCAATCATGCTACAGAATAGAGGTTTTCTCAAGTCTATAATTCTGAGTCAGTCACTCAGAAATATAGGTTTATGCTTTAACTTGTGCTGTTTGTTGAATTTCAGCAACAGTGAGTGCAGTCATATTCACAACACGACGTGTCGTTGCAGTCGGAGTCAAAATATGTACAGGTTTTGCTGCACCTAACAAGATAGGGCCAATCGTAACATTGTTACCTGAAGTCGATTTCAACAAGTTAAATGAAATATTGGCAGCATCTAAGTTCGGCATAATCAACAAGTTTGCAGAACCTTTGAAGCGTGAGTTCGGGAAAGCAAATTGACGAATATTTTCGTCTAATGCTGCATCACCGTGCATTTCACCTTCAACTTCAAGCTCAGGTGCAATCTCACTCAAGATTTCAAAGACTTTACGCATTTTTTGTGCGCTAGAGTCTTGTTGGTCAGAACCAAAACTTGAGTGAGAAAGTAGAGCAACGCGTGGTGTCATACCAAAACGGCGTACTTCTTCAGCCGCTAAAAGTGTCATTTCAGCCAACTGTTCAGCAGTTGGGTTAGTGTTGACATAAGTGTCGGCAATGAACAAGTTGCGATCTTCAAGCATCAATGCGTTAAGGGTAAAGAAGTTAGTGCGACCTTCTTTTAGACCAATCACATTTTTCACGAAATCAAGGTGAATATCGTAGCTAGAATAAGTACCACATAACATACCATCGGCTAAACCATGTTTCACTAACATTGCTGCAATGAGGGTAGAGCGACGACGTGCTTCACGCTGCGCGTATTCAGGTGTAACGCCTTTACGCTGCATGATGGTGTAGTAATCATCTGCAAATTTTTCGTAGTTTGGGTTGTTTTCCTGATCTACAATTTCCATATTCACGCCATGTTCCAGACGTAAACCTAGCTTTTTAATGTTCGCTTCAATCACTGAGGTACGACCTACAAGGATTGGTTTAGCCAAGCCTTCATCCACTGCAATTTGTACTGCACGAAGTACGCGTAAGTCTTCACCTTCTGCATAAGCAATACGTTTAGGATCAGTTTTTGCTTGAGCAAAAATAGGCTTCATCATAAATGCCGAGTTATATACAAACTCAGACAAACGCTGACGGTATGCAGAGAAGTCTTGAATTGGACGACTTGCTACACCTGAATCCATTGCCGCTTGAGCAACTGCAGGTGCAATTTCAAGAATTAAACGCTGATCAAGTGGACGTGGAATTAAATAGTCACGACCGAATGATGCAGATTTTTCACCATAAGTCGCAGCATCTGCTTCAATGTGTGCCATGCGTGCAATTGCGTGTACACAAGCAATTTTCATTTCTTCGTTGATGGTAGTTGCGCCAACGTCTAATGCACCACGGAAAATATACGGGAAGCAAAGTGCGTTGTTAACTTGGTTCGGGTAGTCCGAACGACCAGTCGCCATAATCACATCTGGACGTACTTCATGCGCATGTTCAGGTAAGATTTCTGGATCTGGGTTAGCCAAAGCAAAGATAATTGGATTTTCAGCCATTTCTTTGACCATAGCTTTGGTCAAGATACCCGCTGCAGAAAGACCAAGGAACATATCCGCACCGCTAATTACATCAGCAAGTTGCGTTCCTTCAATGTCTTGCATATAGCGTTTTTTCGAGTCATCCAAACCTTCACGTTTGGTGGTGATTAGACCACGCGAATCCGCAACAATGATATTTTCTTTTTTCGCGCCCAATGCACATAACAGGTCTAAACAAGACAGTGCGGCTGCACCTGCACCTGAAGCAACGATTTTGATTTCTTCAATCTTCTTGCCGTTAAGTAACAAGGCATTGAGTAGGGCAGAACCTACAATGATTGACGTACCGTGTTGGTCATCGTGGAACACAGGAATATTCATGCGTTCACGAAGTTTTTGCTCAATGTAGAAACATTCTGGCGCCTTGATGTCTTCAAGGTTGATACCACCAAAAGTTGGTTCTAATGCTGCAACAATATCTACAATTTTGTCTGGATCATTTTCAGCAATTTCGATGTCAAATACATCGACACCAGCAAACTTTTTAAAGAGTACGCCTTTACCTTCCATCACAGGTTTAGACGCCAAAGGACCGATATTACCTAAACCTAATACTGCTGTACCGTTACTAACGACAGCAACCAAGTTACCGCGAGCGGTATAAAGTGCAGCTGTTGAAGGATCACGTTCAATCTCTAAACATGGTGCTGCGACACCTGGTGAGTAAGCGAGCGCTAAGTCACGTTGGTTGACCAGCTGCTTACTTGGAGTAACGCTGATTTTTCCTGGTGTTGGAAATTCGTGATAGTAAAGTGCCTGCTGTTTTAATGATTGATCGTCCATCTGAATCTCGTGTGTGACAAGTTGGCCAGCGATGCTGGTGGTTTTTTTATGAATCTTATCGAATATACCATTACTTGCCCCCTTAGCACAGACGTCACTGTTTATTTTTAGAACAAACTTAGAGCTTTTGGGTCTAGTTTCAGATTAAGGAGCGATAAGCGCGCGATACTAAATTGGCTTTTAGAAATTGGGTCGCTTCACTTTCAGGCAAAGGCCTAGAGAATAAATACCCCTGCGCAATATCACAATTTAAATTCTGCAAATATTGCAGTTGTTGCTCAGTTTCAATCCCTTCAGCCACCACACTCATGCCCATGGCTTTGCCCATAGCAATCATGGCACTAACAATGGCTTCTTGTTTGGTATTTCCAATTTTAGAAACAAAGCTACGGTCTATTTTTAAACTGTCAATTGGGAAGTCTGTTAAGTAAGAAAGTGAAGAATAGCCTGTACCAAAATCATCTAAGGCGATATGAATATCACGTTGTTTAATTTCATCTAATAAAGACTTCACGGTTGTGGAGTTTTCCACTAAAGAGGATTCGGTAATTTCTAATTCTAAGCTTGCACCTGAAATTTGATAGGTATTAATCGCATCATCTAAATCTTGCAGCAATTGACCACGTTGCAGTTGTTGTGCAACTACATTAACCGATACTTGGATATGATCAAAACCTAACAGATTCCATTCACGAATTTGCTTGGCAGTTTGTTGAATTACAACCCGACCAATATCGGAAATTAAACTGGTTTGTTCTGCAATAGGAATAAATAGGTTGGGTGGAATAATGCCTTTGGTTGGATGCTGCCAGCGCACCAATGCTTCAAACCCGATCACCTGATAATTATGGAAATCAATTTTAGGTTGATAATATACAATTAATTCATCATTTTTAATGGCTTGGCGTAAGTCACGCTCTAAATGTACATCCTGCTCTAGCAGTTTGGTGTTGTCTAAAGTGTAATATTTAATGGTATTGCCACCTAAACGCTTAGCCTCAGACAAGGCTTGTTCAGCACAATTATTTAGATAATCCAACTGGCGTCCATGTTCAGGATAGAGGGAAACCCCCATCGATAGGGTAATAATATGTTCTTGTCCCTGTACATTAAACGGCAAATTAAAGGCTTTGGTGATACGTTCACAGTGCTCTTCGATTGAAGGGCGAATATGAGAAATTTCATAAACAATTGCAAAATCATCGCCATTTAAGTGTGCAACAAACAGCGCTTCGGCATTGGTGATACGTAAACGCTGCGCCACTTGGCGGAGTAATTCATCGCCACCATTATTGCTTAAATATTCGTTTAAAGGTCTGAAACGGTCAATATTGAGTCGAATGACCGCCAATTGCTGCAATGAATCTTGCTGTGAAATAAGATATTGATGTAGTTGATAATTATAATAAAAACGATTGGGGAGATCGGTCAGCGCATCATAATTTTCTAAATAGGATAAACGCTGTTCTTGTAGTTTATGTTCGGTTAAATCAGACACAATTCCAATATAATTAATAATACGGTTTTGCTCATCTTTGACTGCATTGATATGCATACGAACTTCTAATTCTTTTCCTGAGCGGAATTTTATATTTCTTTCAGTATGATATTCACCCTTGCTGAGTAATTGTTGAACAATTTCCTCTTGTGTCATGCGTGGATTTGCTTTGTTGGATTTGACTAAATCAAACAGATATTTACCTATAATATGGTCACGTTGAAATCCACTCATTTGTGCATAGAATGGATTGCTTTCAATATAGCGCAGGTTTTCATCTAAAATAAAAATACCTTCAGCCGCTTGTTCAAGTACGCTAGCAGTGAGTTTTAAGCGTTCTTGTGCAATCCGTTCTTGGTGAATGTCACGGCGAACCCCGACCATGCGTAAAGGTTTATTGGTGACAGGATCACGCTCAATTACTCGCCCAATATCATGCACCCAATACCATTGACCTGAATTATGTTGTATGCGATATGTGGCTTGATAGCGTTCTGTCTGACCACGTAAATGCTCTTTCATGGTTTGATGAAGGTGTGCAATATCATCACGGTGAATTAATTGCTGTAATTTATTCCGATGCTTTTTGGAATTTTTTAAACGAGTTTGCTGTGAGCCAGTGCCAAGGACAATCCTTCTTTCTCGGATATTCCAGTCCCACGCTTTAATACCTGCGGCTTCATGTGCCAAAATTAAACTATGTTGTTGTTTAATTAAGTCTAGATGGGTTTGTTCTAAGTCAAAGGTACGTTCTCTAATTTTTTGTTCCAGCATTTGATTGTTAAATTGCAGTTGCAATTCAATATCTTTAGATTTGTTCATTTCCACTTGCAATTGTTGGCGGAGTTGATCTGTCCAGTCAACTTGTTGCTCTGCGGCTTTTTTTAATTGGTCGTTTTTAAAATTGACGCTCGATAAACGACGATGCATGTGCATTGAAGTATTGGCACAAATCAGTAAGGTAATTAAGGCAAAATTTGTCGCGAGAAAAAAGAAGGCGGAAGTTTCGGAGTGAACTAAAAACTGTGCGGCAATATAGGGTGTAATCACTGGAATGAATACCCAGCAAAAATAACTCAAGCGCTGCGTTAAAAAGGTGAGGGCAAAGGTTTGACTCACAATAATTAATAAGGCCGCTAAAATAATCGCTTCATAGTTGCTCAGTTCAGGGTTTTGATGGGGTAAAAAGTAATACAGCAAAGTTACCCCAACTGCGATTGCAGTTCCAATTAAGAAACATACCAATTTTAACCAGCGATCTGCATGTTGGAGTTGATATTGCCCCGTTTTAAAGTGAATCGCAGTGAGCAGTAAACACGAACCAATGGTCAGTTCAGTGAGAATAAACCAGATATTGAGGTAGGGTGATGATTGTGAGAAAGAAATTTGATAAATAAAAAACACATACAGACAAACAATCAGGATGCTGACCAAAAAGAATCGAATAAGCCGAATGGTATTGGTGATTTGCGCAGCATCTAAGTATTGCTGCAACAATTCATCTTGAGCGTCTGACATACTTCCCCAAAATCTAGTTAAATGATTACATCATTTATATTTTTAAATAACATTACGTTGATGCATAAACTATTGCGGTTTGTGTTTAAATTTTGTGCAAAATTTTTAAGATCTTCTTCGAGAGTAATCCTGTACTTTATAAATTGCAATGTTATTGGCAATCGATTTCTGTAAAAACGGATAAATTAATCAGCCAAGGAGGGCGTTCAAAATTCTGTGTCAGTAAATTTGACTAGATTTTAATTATATCATCTAATCGACCTTCAAAGTAAATGGATAATTGAGTAATCGTTTGTCCCCATTCCTGAATAGGCATTGTCCATTT
>NZ_VPEP01000024.1:0-29415 GCF_013417035.1 Acinetobacter sp. YH16053 | reverse complement strand
CTGCGTTCTCCCCAGCCTGAACAGATACCTTGCCTGCTTCATCAATGGTGACGATATAACCCTTAGTGAGCAGATCGGCTTGCATAACGCCGTCCATAACACCACCATTGGCCTTAATCGCTGCCTCAGCATAAGCCTGCACCGCCTTAAGCTTTTCATCCTCAGATACGGCGACACCTGCAACCTCTTTCTCCTTGTTGCTGAGCAAGTTATCTAGCTCTTGCTTGGATAGTGCCTTAGCCTCTTCTGTTTTTTGCTCTCTTACGTTTCCTACTTCATTTAGCGCATCTATAACCGTGCGACCGTGCTCCATTGCCAACTGGTCAGCCTGAGCATATAACTGCTTAGCTTTTGCAGTGAGATCTTGGAACTCTTTAAAAGCAGCCTCTTTCGCATCACCGAGCATGAATTTAGACTTCCAGTACATAAATGCACCTGTAGCCTCGTACATAGCACCCGCGAAAAGATTGACCGTAATCGCAATCCCCTTAAATCCGTCATTGAATAAGGCAAAGATGACTCCAGCTGCCTGCAATGCCTTTGTAAATCCGTTTGTATTCGATTCTGCTGCATTGATACCGTTGTTATAGCTCAAGATGGTATTTAGAGCTGTATCAAGCAGAGAAACGCCTACAGATATGGACTCGCCCACGGCTTCAACCATGGACTTAACCATTTTGTAGGCTTCAGATGCAGCATTTTTCAATTCAACGATTGTGGCGGGGTCAATTTTCTTTAATTGGTTGCCCACCCAGACAAAACCTTCCCCGATGTCCTCAAGGAGCTTTTTAACTACCCCCATGTTGTCAGCAATAGTCACAAGCCAGTCAGCTACGGTAGCACTCGCACCTGTGGACTGATCCATGGTCCCAATCAGGATCTCCCATTGGTTTTTAATTCTCTGCAGAGCATTACCAATCGTTGTAGGGAATTTCGCATACTCAGCCTGAATAACGGATGATTGCTGCTGTAATGCCTTGATCACGCGCTCAGATGACAGCTCACCATTCTGAGCCATTTCACGCAGCTGACCAGTAGTTACACCCAAGGAACGTGCTAAGGCTTGGGAAATGCCTGGTGCTTGCTCCATGATTGAGTTGAATTCATCACCACGCAGTACGCCAGACTGTAAAGCCTGAGTTAATTGCACGATAGCCGCTTCACTGGCTTGAGCTGAGCCGCCGCCTGTTTGAATGGCCATGTTGATCGTTTCGACTAAATCAAGGCTTTGCTGCTGTGTAAGTCCCATGTCCTTACCAATGGCATGTACCTTAGTAAACAGTCCCGCCGTAGCATCTAGGCTTGAATTAGTGGACAAGGCTACACGGTGGACACCTGCCATCGCTTCACTAAAATTGCCGTGCTCAGTTGTAGCGATTCTGACTCTCGCGGTTACGTTGGTGTAGCTGTCAGCAACCTGAGCAAGCTCCCGAATGGTTAAGCCGATACCTAAGCCAGCCAATGCCCCTGCCAGTGCTCCAACGGCGAACTTGGCAACATTGAAGCCTTTCTTTGCAGACTCTACGGCGGACTCAGTCTCTTTAAGCTCTACGTTGGCTTTGCCTACTTCAGTCTGGAACTCGCTAAAAGCTTGGTCTGCTTCCCGCACCTCTTTCTCAAGCTGATCTACCTTGCGCTGGGCAAGCTCAATGTCTACTGGGGATGCGTTTGTATTGGCAAACTCTTGTAGCCGCTGTTTTGCACTAGCTAAGTCAGATTTAAGTGTATTGAGCGCCTTTTCTGACTTGGTACCTAGATCAGAGAAGCCTCTGGCAGCATCCTTGGCACCATCGCCCGCCTCTCTCATGATCTTGGTAGCGCCATTTAGGGATTGGGTTAAGCCTTCCGCTAATTTTGTGGTGCTTTCAGGAACAATATTGGCAATTTGCTCTGCAGCCTTGGCACTCGCTTCCGATGCCTTATCTGCTGTCACCTTGTAGGCATCAAACGCCGTTTTAACTTGCTTAACACCTGTCTCAAGCTCTTTGACTTGGCGCTGTGCGTTCTCAATGTCTTCAGGTGTGGCATTGGTAGCAGCAAGTAGGTTTAGCTGTAATTTCGCCTGTTTCAGGTCATTCTGTAGACCTTGAAGCGCCTGTTCGCCGTAGTCACCAAGCTGTTTTAAATTTGCTGCACTTGCCTGCGCCTCATCACCCATTGAGTCCAGTGTTTTGGTAGCACTATTTAATTCCGTTACCAGCTGCCCTACACGTTTCTGTGTTTCAGATGGCACTATCTCTACAACGGCGCTTTGCACCTCTTTGGCGCTTTGTTCAATGGATTGCAAGATTGGTTGGGTCTGTCCCTTTAACCCATTAAAAGCGATTGTGACCTGCTTAACACCAGTTTCTAACTCCTTAACCTCTTGCTGAGCCTTGGCAATATCTTCTGGTGTAGCTTTGGTGGCTGCCAACATATTTAAATGCAGCTTGGCATTCTGCAGGTCATCCTTTAATCCTTGCAGAGCCTTCTCACCATAATCGCCTAATTGCTTAAGGTTCTCGGCACTCAAATTGGCATCACTGCCTAATGATCCAAGCGCCTTACCTGCAGTGTGTAATTCACTTACCAGTTGTGCCACCTTCTTTTCGACCTCAGAAGGGACTATTTCTTTCATTGCCTCATTGGTGCTCTTGGCATCTGCTACAAATTTGGCATTACCGTCCTTGATTGCCTTAAAAGCATCATTAAGCGTCTTCTCAGACTGTTTTACGTTACTGATAAAGCTCTTACTATCAGCTTCCATTACCAACTTAAAAGTTAAATTCTTACTCATAGGTTTTTCCTTAGTGTCTAAAATCTCTCGGCCTGTCAGAACAAAGAGGTCTACTTTGCTGTAGACAAATATTATTCTACCAAAGACACGAGTAGACATAACGGAACATGAGCAAAACAAGTAACTTATAAGAATTGGTGTCTACCCAGTTAGCCTAAAATAGACATAAATTTGATAATGAATAGACACAGGGTTACATGCTGAAAATCCCCTATTAAGCCTCTATTACTTGCATGCAAATAAAAACCATCTGGGATCCAGTGAGTCAAAAAGTGAGGTTAGAAAATTCCGCATCACCATCGAGGTGCGCCGTCATTCTGCAAATTGCTGTTTTTAAAGCAAAGCGCAAAATTGCGCTCAGTTCAGTTGTGGTGAAAATCACCATAACTTGGCTTGGCTGGATTTGAAATCTGACCAAAATTAGAGGCTAGTGCGGTGGCAAAATATTACAGTGCCGCTCACCACAAGACTTAAATTCCTGAGTAACGAAATCAAAATTCCCGTGTAACGCTTTTCAAATTCCTGTGTAACGTTTTTAAGATTCCCGTGTAACAGAGCCAAGAAAAGTATGTATTGAACATGAAAAAAAGCTCAAAAAAGTATGTATTGAACAGGAGTCATTGCATGTAACAAACATGAATTTTCCCGAGTAACGGTAGACATGAGCAAAATTTAATCTATTTTCTGTGTTTTTGGCGTAATTTTGGGAGAACGTCCTTCATGTCACCTTACGGCGTACCAGTGACAAGACCAGTGATAAATATGTGTTTTGGGTGGTTGGCAGAAGTATTCATAAGGGCAGTGTTATTTTGTCGATCTTTGGCCCGTGGTATTTCTTAATTTTAAAGGGTTAGATTTGAAATATGAGCCTTCCTCTTGCGCCGCCTGCTTAAGAATCATTAGAATCGCTACCGTGTTCCTTGAGTTATTGTCATACAGCCTTTGAAGTTCTTTTAGTCGATACGCTCTGTGATACAGCGGTATATCACTGGCATCATTTCTGAACTTATCTCGCTCAGCATTAAACAGATCCACCCACTGTTTAGCCAGTTTTGGATTCCTGTCAGGCAAATACATTGAGATTTGCTGTTCTGATACATCAATCCCGAATTCATCCTTAACAGAGCTTGCTACTGCTCGCGCACTGTCAAAGTGAGCAAGCTGAATAACAATGTACTTCTTAACGCCGTACGCGAGTTTTACTGCCTTCATATCAAGTACCAGAATGGCGCCTATTCACCTACTGCAGCCGCTAAAAGTGACTAAGGAATATTGCTGCAATAACAGTGCTAGTTTAGCGCATTGCCAGTGATTCAAATACAGATACGGCGCATGCATACCATTTGACCATAATTCAGCATTCAAGTATTACTTGGACAAGGGTGCAGTAAATCACCTTGACAACACAGCCTTTAAAATCGACCAAAAACCCACTCAAAGCCATGATATAAAGGCATTGCAGAGATTTTGAATAAGTGGCATTCCGTCAAGGTACGTCAAGGTAAATTTTTAATTTCGTCCAAGTACGTCCAAGTAAAATTTCAATTTCGTCACGATACGTCATGCAAGAACGTGAAAAATGTAGAAATCCATCCAAGTACATCCAAGTAAATTCCTTAATACAGCAATTTACCTTGACGGCGTGAATCTTAAAATCAGCTAAAAACCTACTCAAAACCATGTACGAAAAGGCTTTGCGCCATTTCCACCATTCCATCAACGTACATCAACGTACATCAAAGTAAATCCCCAGCCTCACCTCGCAACTATCCCTATTTCGGTACTATTCCGTTTTCGGTACTGTTCCGTTTTTGGGTTCGTTATGCCCTTGCAGCCAGTACTAACCAGTTGTTTTAAAAGCAAAGCTCAGAATTGAGCCGATGCCTGGTAATTCTGTACCGGCTAAAGCTCCACACTTTTGAGGAGCTTCTCATTGGTCACAATTAAGTTGTCATGGAAATCGTGACAACTTAGATGCAATGGATGCACATGGATTGTGTACCCTCTCTATCGTGTCGATATAACGGCGATTTATCGACATGGCCATGTTGATGTGTCGATACCATAAGCACACGTTTGCCTTGGTACCCTCACAAATAAGGGAACCATTTCGGGGAGATACTCGACATGCTTAACGACTGCTTAACGGATGCTTGACGAATGCTTGACTAAATATGACTAAATCTTGCTTAGTTCGACATAATGTTTGACAGTATTTAACTTAACGAGCCAGCAAGCGATTGATAGTGATATGAAAAGCTTTGACATTTCAACAGACATTTTCACTTGTAGATTGCTTGATTTGAACTTGTTAAACGATAGACAACCCAGTTTGTCTCTCATATATGGCAAAAATAGAGAGTCATGCAAAACCCCTATATCCGTAAAGCCACGTAAAGCAAAAGCTTGCTTGGCGCCATCACTACCAAAACACCTATAAAACCATGCTCAAATTCAGTCACAGCAAGGTTTACGCCGTTTGTGACGAAAACCGATCTTGTAAGGGCACGTAAGGGTAAAAACAGCCTTAAATCTTGCTGTACAGCACCACCATGAAAACAGACAAAAAACACCATCAAACATATATGCAGAAAGGTTTACCGCAAAAATGAGGTAAACATACCTTGTACAGCTACGTACAGCAAAGCAGCCTTTTTATAGAGTGCGAGTGGGATTGTTTTATAAATAAATTATTGTTTTCTAAGGTAAACGCAAAATTGCGTTGAGTGGGTATGGTCAAAATGACCACCCCTAAAAGCCTAGACCGATAGTGAAATTCCGCTATCGCTATGCCCATCCTAAAATGGAGGATGGTATTCAATGAGCGAAAAATTTCGTTGGTTAAGAGCATGTTTTAAAAGGTTAATCCAAAATTGGATACATCTAAAACACGACCAATCTACTTAATCAAACACTTGGAAGGTCAAGTTAATTCTGGATTTAAAATCTAAAATTCTACTGACCAACTTAAAGTAGGTTAGTGAGTAACTGAGTGGCTTAAAGTAACTCGGTTCAATCTCTCAAATTTTCGGGATACCTGAACCTCTAAATAGAGGATCAGCTTAAATATTTAGGTATTCGTTCCACCAAAAAGAGGAGTGAAGAACACAAGGAATACAGACAATTTATAAATGTGTTTTGTCTATTTACGTCTAATAAATCTGTATCAGTACGTATCACAAATATAAGGTTTTATTAGGTTCAATCGTTGGGTTTAACTAGGTTCTAATTTCAGGTTTTATCAGGTTCAAAGGTTAAGTTTTGTTAGGTTCAAATACTTACTATCACTTACTTTCAAATAACAGGTTTTGACAGGTTTTTATACTGGAAAAATTGTCATGTTTTTGTCAGGTTCATATTTCTATTTTTTGGATGGGTACCAAAATTATGACCATATACCCAATGTCCGTACTTTTGATCATTTTATATACGTGGACTATGTTACTACATCAAAAAAATGCTGTTACCACATCAAAACCTGTAATAACGATTTTCTGTTACCACATCAAAATATGAACCTTATGCCATGTTTCGATTTAAATTTTTTATGTAGGGTTTTGGCTAAATCCCTTAATAATTTTATCCTGGTACATTCACCCGATTTTCAATAATCAAATACACACCCAAACATGGCATAAGCCAATCAATCTCCCATTTTTGGGGAAACGATCCAAGCCCCCAGTGATCGACCACAATCAATGACAATGACCCTTAAAATTAGCGCCGTTATGATTCCAGGTCTTATCAGGTCCCAATGTTAGATTTTGTTAGGTTGTGACCTTAGGATTTTTGCAGTAGTCAGGACCATAACAGTTGATAACAACAGATAGCGGAAATCCATCATCGGTACAATGAGCATTATAATTTTAGAGCCTAAATAATTAGGGAAATAGGTGCAGCAGTTTTATGTCAAAAGGCAGCATTGAGAGCTATAGCTCGATAAGTATCAAGCAGTTAAAAGGGAAATTGTCATTAAGTGATGATGACCTAAAACAACATAGAAATATCAGTATTACAGTAAGCAACGACTACGGTAGTTTTGCATTGAAGCTATCCCATTCACCTTGCAACTATGGTGGGGTGCGATTTTGGTTTTTATGCTCATGCGGTAAACGCTGCACAAAACTATATTTAAAATGTGGTGTATACGCTTGCAGACAATGCCAGCAACTCAATTACATTTCTCAACAGTGGAATAAGTCCGACATCCCATTACTACGTGTCAGACGGCTACGGAATCGCTTGCAGTGGTCGCAAGACTTGAGAGATTGGCCGATACATCAAAAGCCTAAAAACATGCACTACAAAACATTTGCTGCACTTGTAAGGGAACTGGAAAAAAGAGAACAGGAACGGCTACAAATGCTTATTGTTTATCTTCATGGGATGGGGATTAGATAAGCACGGCGGGGACGGATCAAAAGTGTAGTAGCGGATCAGGAGCATTTACCCCATTGAGGGATATGCTCAAATTTGAGCGCATTTCAAATGTGACCAAGTGAGCATCTGAGCCACAAATAAGAGGAGCAGATCGAATATTAGGTTTTATAAGGTTTTGCGCTCAACCAAAAAATGGAGCTCAAAGCGCCTGAGCCATCGATCGGATGAGCAGCTGACTACGAAAGTTTTGTAGTTGATTGGATACTGCGCTCACCAGTGCTGCCGATCGTAAGCTTACGCAGTTGATTTTCAAGGTGAATCCAAATTTGGATAAGGGGTCATGGAAATCACAATGCCGCTATACGCCGTTTGAGTACCAGATAAACGAAAGGCCCTAACATAACGCTAGAGCCTTTTGCCGATTGGGTATCCCCGATCCATAATCACATTATAGGGCATTACACCGTTTGAGTGTCAATCAAGGCAATCGTTTCGATTGTCGAAGCACCCTAACGAGCCTTAAGCATTAGACACTGCATTGTTATCTACGCCGTATTTAATCAAAAAGTCCCTGCGATCTATAAAGACCATGTCCTTGTTATGCCGCTTAATAGAGCGCTTAGCTTTCTCTATATCGTGTGCATCCCATGCCCTGCCATCACCAGTCATTATTGTTAGCGGATAAGCGCCGTCAGCAAGCTTTACCAGCGCAACAACCTGTTGGCGTCCAGTCTCATATTCCTTGCGGGTAAAGATAACGGTTTTTCCGATCTTCAAAAAATTGCATGCATCCTTGGAAAGTCTGGGCTTTATCGACATCGAGCGCACCTGCTATGGCTGTAATTTGAGTTTTGTTATTGCCCCCATGATAGCAACTAATTATTAATTTAATGCATCTATACGGCAAAACAGCATCACAGCAATAAGCTCTAAAACACAGACGGAATGAATCACGATAAATCCAGATGAATCTAGAGCGCTCATGAGTAACCAGATATCGTAAACCCTAACTTTCACCACTGGAGATAGTTGAGTAATGCATAGTGCAGTACGGCGTTAAAGGCGTCCTGAATGAGCTATTAATTGATTTTTTTTCAAATAGCGCCTAAATCATTAGTAAATTATTTACTGCATATTTACGCATATTCTGCCCAAAATCTCACACTATATTGATTTATAAAGGGTATTCATCAATTACTCTAAAATCCGCATACTCTTACCGCGGCGTTAAAAAATGGCTCAAATTGGCATAAAAATGGTAAAGAAATGATAATTAATGGCTAAATTTGGCTAGATTTTGCATAAAAATGGCTAAAAATAGCCTCAAAAATGCAACGTAATGGCACGAATTGGTTAAATTCCGCATTTGAAATGGCGAATTCAACACCCTAATTGGCAGTTATTGGCAGCTATTGGTAATTTATGTACAGGTAGTGGCAGCAAGTGTATGGGAATTGGTAATTAATGGCTGAAAGTGTACGAACCGTAAAACGTCAGGTAGAAGACTGCCTCTCAATAGATAGCCGTACCATGAGGAAAAACGGCGTATTTGGCGACCACCCTATTGGCACTTGGGAATGGCCTGAATATGAATCACGCCTAAACTACTCATTTTTAGATAGCACACTCACACTGCAATTCAGTATAAATGGGCAAACTGAATCCCAGATCGTCAACACCAATACTACGCCGTGTAATTATGGTCATCATCGACATTGGTTTTTATGCCCTGGTCATGAGTGTGGCAAACGTGTAGCAAAACTATACCTAGTCGATAACAAGTTTCTCTGCAGGCACTGCCATAAATTGAACTACCTTATTCAACAATGCAGAAAGACCTTGGTACCAGTAGTCAACATGAGCCGCATTGAGTTAAAACTTAACTGGCCGTCTGGTGGATTGGTTCCTCAGCATAAGCGGCTATGCCCACCACCACACATGCATAAAAAGACATTTGCCCTACTCGTCAGCAAGTATGAAGAATACGAACAGCAGAGAGATTCATGGCGCGGTTCTTTGATTGATAAGCTTAAATCTCGACTTTAATTCACACGGCGTTTTGGCACATGCTATTATGGTTATACCGTTCAGGGGTGGACGTAGTGCATATAGGTGCAACACCCATGCACAGGAATGCCAGAGTAATATCTGGCATTTTTTTTGGACACTCAAAACAAATAAATAACAACCCCCCCTCATCATCGGAACATCCCATAAAGACAGCTTACCTGTGGCTATTTCGATACATTTTGGATTATTCTCTTTATTGGCTACACGGTAGACATGGGCACTCATGTCACCAGTAGACAGAAGTTTACACCCCTGAAAAGAAGATAAAATTATGACTCACCTCTCAGTTATTGAGGTTGCCGAGCTTTATGGCTTTAATCGGCAAACCGTTTACAAGCGCATTGCAAAGGGCGAACTCTCTAAAAACTCTGACGGCAAAATTGATCTAGCCGAGGCAATACGTGTCTTTGGTGAACCTGCAAATAGATATAAGGCGGTTACACCTGAAATCATTGAAAACACAGTACCTACAGCAGAAATAGACATGCTCAGAGAACAGGTAGACATGCTAAAGGAACAGCTACGTCTCGCCGTTGAAAGAGAGCGCATGTCAAAGGATCGTGAGGAGGTAGCAATTAACCGTGAGCAGTTTTACCAAAACCAAATTGAGGCTATGCAGCGTTTACTCATGCCACCTAAGCCACCAGAGCCACCATTCCCAGATGCACCTCAAGACACCCAGAACACACAGGCTACAGAACAGGTAGACAATAACCAGTCTACAGTAGACACAGAGCTACAGGGCAGGGGACAGGAAGGCAGTACCAATAATGACGGCGATAAGGTGAAAAAAGGGTTTTGGTCGAGCTTTTTCGGTGGGTAACGTCCTATTTACAGGCCACCCAAATTTTACTAAGATAACCCTGTAGCCCTACAGAGCTAGTGATTAAATTCACAAAGTCTATAACCCACGGAGTGTTTTAGATTGGTATCTCTAGGCATAGATATAAAGAGCTTGTCAGAAATGACGAGCTCTTTTTTTATTGGTGCGAAAATTCGTTAATACCTTCATGCGATGCCAGCTGGAGGAGGCGCTTATAAGACACCGTACTTTCGTAATGCTTCGCCGTATCCTCACAAAGCCATGAAAGCAACTGCAGGTTATACCTGATCTCCCTATTTAAACGCTTGATAACCTCATCTTGGCTCTTTGGTTCCTTGATCAGTACTACCTTTGTACCTTTCTTAAATACGTCACCAAATTTCCAGACAGGCTCCAAGTGAGCCAACCTATTACGCCACTTGCATGTAACCTTGACTCTATCAATGATGCGGTCATGGTCATCATGGGTTAGGTTTTGGTAGTTCGGGAATATGACAGGGAATAGCTTCACCCAGTCCACCAGTGACCCATCTAGGTACCATTTTGACTGAAGCACGTATGGCCACTTACCAAACTCCAATTTAGAGACAACTACTTGCGGTGGTCGGTCAAGGCATCTTCGACCGCTATGGGTGATCTTTCTAAACCCTTTGCCAGTCTCATTCAAAATTTCACGGCCATTGCTATCGCACTTTGTTTTATTGCTTTTATCTTTCTCAAAGAAGTCGATATGCTCATACCATGCAAAGTTATCTTGTACCTTGCTCGGATCCACCTTGCCTGAATCCTCTTTGCCTAATTTTTGCCTCTCTAATTCCAGCACCATAGATACTTCTCGGCTAAGTGCGCCGTGAATGCTGTTCCTTAAGCTCACTTCAATGGTGCTCAGCAATATATACAGCTCAGACGATAGAGCCTGATTCCAGTAGTAATACTTAACGCACTCCAATTCATCCTTGCAGCCAAAGAATGTCATGTACGAAGACAGGCGTGGAGAACTGATTGATTTTATGACGGCGCTAGTTGCCATGTCCTAAAGTTGTCTCTATTTATACTGCAACCATGGTAAAGCAATTTTATTTTTGGTTTTGCTCAAATATTGCTCATTTTATTGGCTAAAACTTACAAAATACGCCGTACAGCATGGCTTTTCATTAAAAACGGCGCTGTAACGCGGTGTCTACGGTAGACATAAAATCCGAAAGCATTGTGTAGCACGGTGTCTACAAAATTGATTGCGTATAATGAACCTTATGTTAAATGACTTACAAAGTTATATACTTGTATATAACCTTTCGCTTAGTTGAAATCAGTATGGCAAACCTTAATCGAGCAATTGTAATGGGCGTCCTTGGCCGCGATCCTGAAGTGAAGAATTTCACTAATGGCTCTATAGCCACCTTCAGTGTAGCCACATCTGAGTCATGGAAAGATAAAACCACTGGCGAACGCAAAGACCAGACTGAATGGCACAGAATTGTGGTTAATGGTCGATTGGTGGATGTGGTCACCAAGTATTTAAAGAAAGGCAGCAAGGTTTATATTGAAGGCTCTTTACGAACACGGCGCTGGCAAGATCAAAATAATAATAATCGTGAGCAAGTGGAAATTAGAGCAGAAACATTACAGCTTTTATAAAGTATTCTAATTATAAATACAGGGTTGCATTTAAAATGTGACCCTTTTTTTAATAATAATTATATAGACTCACTTATTTTAATAATTACCCACCACATGAACACCATGCCTGCAGGCTCGCACTATAACGTACATTATGTTGACCAAATTTTCCTACTAAAGATTACTGCTATAATCTTTAGTTCCCCCCGCGTTTGTAGCCCTCCCCTATCATTTTTATAAAAATTTCATGCCCTTTTATCAGGTAAAACGTCCTAACCATGGGTAAACGGCGTGTCTACCTGCGCCGTTCTGGAACATCAGCCGTTACACACACAGAATAAATACGCCATATCGCTGTAACCCTTATGTGTGCTGAAATGTAACGTAATGACAATGAAGTGACAGAGGTTACACATCAATAGATACACCCACTCCCCCATATACTGCATATAATTACTATTATGTGCAGTAATTTATTTTTCTATGTTTTTCACATAGTTATGGATGCCTAATTATTGGTACAAAAATACCCTACTGGAACATCATCCTGCAGGATCCATGTAACCTGATCAGTAAAAATACTAGACACCAGTAGACATAAAGCTACATGCAATTTTTAGCTATACGGGGGTTGCTTAGAAGTGCTTTCAGCATGAAAGCGCTTCGGCTTTATGGGTTCGCTATTAATGCTTAGGCTATTTTAAGGATTAACTTTATATTTATTTTTAAACCTAATCGGATAATAAGCTTTTACGCTTCGCCCTAATTATAATTTTGAGATAATAATAAGCTTAATCAATTTAACTAAGTCAGAAGTACAACAGCTATTAAAACAAAGAGAGTTTTAACACGGCATTATTTCAAGGCACTTAAATGACCTAGACACACCCCTTGCTAACCCTATAACGGCTCATCTCAATTTATTCTGCTCGCAGACATCACCAGTCACAGCTGATCTAAACAGACAACATTAGGATCCACAAATAGTACGGCGTTATTTGGCAAACGTGCCTACATACCAAGGCAAGCGCCGTGCTGTAACAATTACGGCAAAAAGATGTACACATGACCCATTTTTTCTATAGAAAAGATGTACACATGACCTATTTTCCCTATAGAAAACGTCAAAATATGGCATCCACGATCACGGCAAGGCTTCAACTATGGTGAAAATCACCACAGCTGTCCGTCACTCATTTGAGACTTTGCCCACGGGCTTCCAGTGAATACCGCCTCCATCGTTGGCGCTTGGTCTCATCACTGGGGAATAGTCCAGTTTAAACACCTTGCTACTATGGCTATAGGCTACATAGTGGACTTCAATTGCCTGAATAACGTCTAACACGGCAGGGCTAATTTCGTCTTTTTTGGCTAACTCTAAATTCACTGTCTCTTGATCAAATTTCAGGTCACTATATCGCTGTATAAGATCAAAACTTTCTTCCGTAATTTGGTAGAAATGGGACTCATCCATTAGCTCAGAAAGATGTACAGATGACCGATTTTGTCTATATAAATATAGTGCCATGTGTACACTTTTTTCAGAGTTTCGCTTGCGCTTAGTATTGAGTCCAAGATGCTTCAGAATATCGTTTAATTCCTTCGCAGGTGTCTTACTCGGTTTGTAGTTTTCAGCGCCGAAATAGCGAGGAATAGCACCAATGGATACGAGCATGAAACGGTAGCGATTCACGCGCTCAATAATCTCCTCGGCACACTGTTTATAGAAAATTGCACCAGGTGCAAATTCAACGCCGCCAAAAATAATCGAATAGATCTTGCCCAGTGCCTTTCGGTAGTTTCGGGATGTGATGTCCTTCTGCTGATCATTAGTGGACTTGTATCGACCAATGGCTGCGCTGAAACGAATCACCTTACTTGGACTAACCTGTAAGTCTTCATCCGTCAAAGTGTGCTCATGTGCATAACCCAGAGCCTTTTTGATGTGCCATGCCTCTAATTCTATTAACTCATCACTATCTAGGAATGAGCGTGACTTCATTGCCTCTGCCATTGTGTCTGTGATCGGGCAGGCAGCAATTAACGCTTGGTGATGCTCGCTACTCAATTCCTCTTTAATGAGCTTGAGATTGGCTTGGTGATCAATGACAGACTCATAATCTTCCAGTGTTGTATTACAGCGCTTAATCTCAAAACACTTCTGGTGCAGCACGTAAATCAGGCCATTTGCAAAACTTGATATAGCCTTGTATCGCGTCTCTAGCAGCTCAGCTCTCATTTTGGAGAACGCCGTTACCTCAGCCACCACACCATCTTCCAATACGCTCGCTTGCTGCCTTCCTTGAAGCATACGGTGTGCTTTTACTTCTACACGGTGCTTTTGGCTCAGGAATAAGTGAAAGTCTTTGCAACGGCGTACACGGCCAATCATTTGATATGCATCCGTAGGCTTTACCGTGCTACCCGAAAAGAATCCCGCCACAAAGTCAAAATGGTCATGCTCAATAGATAGACCAGAGCTAATTACACTGCTCGCAATAATGACATTGTATTTTTTAGACTCATGCTCAGGATTAGATAAAAATGCTGCCTGTTCAGTTTTCTTCTGGTTAGGTCCAGTTATGGCCAAGCATTTAACATGGTCATAGTGACTGAGAGCACGTTCCAGCTCCTCAACTTTCGATGCCGTGTCACATGAGATCCAGACATTGTTATTGTCCAGCATTACCTTATTCAGAATATGGCGATAAAGAGCCGCCTCCGAGTCATGCAGGTACGCCGTCTTGCCTTCGTCCTTTGGTGCAATCTGCACAAAGTTAAACTTCTCACCCGGTCTACATCGCTCAATAAACTCTACTACCCGCTCATTGATGGTGGCATCAGCAACAATCAGGCATTGAGCCTGCTTTACGATCTCGCACAATCTTTCGTAAATAAGTCTAGAGTTGGTGTGATGAAACATATCATCCGTGGTGAATGCCTCAATCACCTGAGAAATCTCATCAATAAACACGTATTTATTGCGCTTCACGAAGTCTTGGAAGTACTCATAATCAATACTTGGTAGACACACAGACAAGGCATCTTCAGAGCTATTCCATTGATCAAAACGCCCATGCCTTAATGCCTGCTTTACGGCGATCTTCTCATCCTCGTAATTGTCCGTGCCCAGACGTTCACTCATCTCCCTGATTAAGCTACGCAAGTGAGCAATAGACAGGAATGTATGTTTATTGCTGTAGCACCATTTTCTAAACGGCAGGCCTACACGCTGGGTTTTACCTGACCCCGTGGGCGCTTGAACGATGTAAACACCGCTGTAACTTGGTGTCACCTTGTACGGAATAAACGATGTAACGCCTGTAACCAGTGGCAGGAAGGATGCATTTCTTATGTTTCTATTAGTAAGGCGCATTTGCCCAAGGTGGCTCACGACCTGAGTATTGTGTTTCTTAAGCTTTTTATCGCTAACAACGAGCTGCTTTAACACGTTCTCATTGTTGTAGCGTGTAGCCTTTCTAATTTTGTTGGTAATGCTGTCCAGTGTTAGTGGATGTATGTTTCCGCATGCTGCCCGTTCAATCGACTCTCGAAGGTCCCACACACTCATTAAATAAGGAACATACTTTAGTGACTTGATGGCAACCGTATAAGCAGCACATGCACACTTAAACGGATCAAGCTCTGTTGTAACCATGTTTAGGTAGTAGTCTGCGGACTTGCCTAAATCAAGCGTGACCAGCTGCCGTTCTGCATCATAGATAGGAAGGTTATTTACAGGCCCTTTGGAGATCAGGTCAACAATTTCATCCTGACTGAGGTCTGCAAAGTCTGCACCTGGCTTATGTGGCATATAGAATTTTGCGCCAGTAGCGATAGCCGCCTTATGACCAGTACCACGAGTATCTAAAATCTGCTCAGAAAGAAGGACTTTTTTGGTTAAGTCTTCGTTGCGATCTACCGTGTTATCGTTATCCGCAATAATAAAATCATTCTGCTGAGCCAGTTTAGGGAATACCTCCTTCACTTTGTCAGCTGTAAAACAAACAATGACCTTATGGCCAGTGGCATGATGAAACGCCAGTCCAGTCTTGTAACCTTCGCAAAATGCTGCAGGTAACTTGCCATCAATCACAAAATGATAATTTGTGGACTGAGCACCAGCGAGTGGGCGCTTCTTACCGTCCGCCGTAATGAACTGAAGACTTACTATTTCCCCAGTGTTCACATCATGCAATGGGATGATTAACGGGTTTTTGAAGTACTGGCGGCCTGCAGTTGATACTGATTCAAGTGTTCTCGCGCCTACTGGCTTGATCCACGCCGTTTTTGGGTTGCTTTGTAAATATGGGTGACTATCGCAAGACTTTGCCTTATCCCATATCTGCTGTGCCTCAATCTTTTTAGCAGCATAGCTATCAAGCTTAAGGCGCTGTTCCTTCTGCCTTACCTGTTCCGCTTTACGGCGTAGCTCTGCCAATTCCTCTGCGGTTGGCGCTTTGTTGTTATCCCGTTCTGGGTTAAATACACCACTTGCACCTGTGGCATGGTCGAAGTAGGCGTAAGTGCCATCTAAACGTAATCTAACGGATGTAGATTTATTGGAGGCTTTTTTTCCTCGTGACGGGATACGATATTCTCTTTCCACTGCCAGAACGCTAGGCAGCCTTGAGGTATCGTAACCAAGATCAGATAAAAAGTTGTGGACGGTTTTAAACGACATGTTATAATCAGTTCCAGATTCGGGCCCTGCTACTAAGACTTTGGACGGTTTAAAGTAGCGGGGCTTTTCTCATTTTTAATATCTTAAATTTCTTTAAGCTTCCATTTTTCTCGCACATAAGAACGCAAAAACCCCGCGGATCAATACGCAGGGTCATTCGATGCATTCAGTTGGTTTTTCTTTACGTCCTTGTTTTTGGCATCATCAATATAGCTTTTGATATCGCTATATTCCCAGCCATAGTACTTTCCAAATTTTTGAGTATTTGGAATTTCCCCTTTTTTAGCAAGGCGCTGCACTTGGCGAATATGTAAGCCTGTTTCTGCAGCAATAAACTTACTCCCCACAATGTTTTTATCTCGTGGGTAGCAAGACTGATATGGGGCAACCTCCCCAGCTTGGTTGTTTAAACTTTCTTTTGCATTAACCATTAGATGCACATCCTATTGTTGTGCACCAATTTTCACTCTATATACGGCGGTTTATGCCAGTTTATGCAACTGTATGCAATAAATTGCAATAAATTACACCCAATTCTATTGTTTCCAATAGCCATAAAGGGCTAAAATCAGTGTGCATCACTGCTAAATGCTATATATATTGCTCCTTAATTGGTGCTTTACCTCTTTCAAGGTAGTTTTAGTTAGTGCTGGGAATCAAAGGCCTGTCACCAAAGAATCCCAACGTGAATTACCTCGCGGTAGTTTTCGTTCAAAAAGCCTCGTTAAGTGCAACTTCGACCTCGCACTTTTCGGGGCTTTTTAATGCCTTGTGATTACTCAATGTTAATAATTCACAAAACATTTCCCGATACTTATTTGTCGTATATAGCGACATTTTCACGAAAAGAACTACAAATAGCAACTTATAAACAGAGCGTATTTACATTTAATTCATAGATCGCCGTTGAGTGCTTAAAATTCCGCCTATTTTTTGTTCTGTACGCGTTCACAAAAAGTATGTTGCGAAATACCCTTTCGTATTGCTTAATATTGCATAGGCTTGCATTTTATTGCTTATTATTGCAATAGCCTAAGCATGGCCAAGCCCAGCTTGCAAGGCATTTGCTAGTTTCTTCTGTGTTGCTTTTATATTTACTATTTTTTCATTTTGAGCCTGTTCTTATTCGTTTTTGAACATAAGGAGGTCAATTGAATGAATCGCATCATGATTCAGCATTGATAGGCAGCTGCCTCTATGCTGAAACACATATAATCGTCAGACCAATCGGGGAATTGCTAATGACCAAACTTTTAGAGTCTCAAGCTCGTGCACAGCAGAAATACAGAGACAAAACAAAAAACGTTGCTGTGACTTTCAACCTAGAGGATCCGTCCGAGTCTAAGCTACTGGAGTATCTTGAGCGCCGTTGCAGCGATCTAGGCACAAAGAAGGCATCTTATGTGAAGCAGCTCATTGCTGACGATATGCAGAAAAACAAATAATCATCCCTTCCTTTTAGATCAGGCGTCCAACATGAGCGCCTGATTCTCCAGCTACGGCAAAAAACTCGAGTCAGCACACCAAATACCCTTACTTAAAAATAATTCGTATTTTTTTATCGCTCCTTATTGCATATACGCGTATATAGTCGTATATTATTTCCTGTACGCGTACATAGAAGCATATAGCAATCTAACTATGTACGCGTTTATTAAATACTTATATACGCGTACATAACGCAAAGGAAACAACATGAATGTATTGAACGGCGTAATGCCCGCTCAGATTGTGAGTGGAGTTGATCTAGCTGTTGAGCAGCTGGGCTACATGCAGGACACATTGCAACGCTCTATCTCAAGCTACGAGTCACACGATATCCGTACAGACAAGCTATCAGTGATGCTAAACGTGCCAATTTATACGGCGCAAAAGTCTCTCCTTGCTATGGAGAATGTAAACGCTCTCATTGATGCCAAGAACTTAACCAAGTCCATTGATGTGATTTACGGCGTGTTATTTCAGCTAGAGGAAATCAAGCACTGTGATATGGCCAAAGTTGAAGTAATGAGCCTTTTAAATGGTCTGCTGTTCGTTGTTCGCGATGTTCGTTCAACTGTTTCTGGCATTAGCTCTATTCTCAAAATGGGAGCTGCAGCGTGATTCCAGCTAACAAAAAAAATGATGACCTAAACGCCTTGAGAAAGGATTTTTTGTCCGACTCTAAAGCGAGCCTTGAGCGCTTTGAATGGATTTGCGCTCTCACTGACCAGATCAGAAAAGAACTCGAAAAATGCGACTCTGCTGCCAACTCATGTGCAAAAAAGCTTGCTGATATTGCTCATTTCTTAAGTGATGACTTTGCCAACACTGTCGATCTGCGCCGTGAATCTCTTGAAATCGAGTTACAGGGAGCTGACAAGTGACTGAGCTAGAAAATAAAAAGTACAACTCCAAGCTTGGCAGTGTGGATACCTTTTTTATACCACACCCAGGTGCCAATCACTTAAATGCCCAGGATGTGGCTTTTGAATTAGTAGCAAGTGCAAAAGACATTTCGATTGCAACTTTTCAATGTTTTGAAGGTGGCAACAGGCTAATGATTAGCGCGGAGATTGTTGCCAATCTTATTGTTGAAATTCAAACAAAATTAGAAATGATCGAGCGCGTCTTGCCTATGGCTTTTGGTGATGAGGTTCCTAAGCATGCAGAACACTAATAAATACGATGTCCATGAGGCACTAGAGATGGCAACTCTGGCAAAGGCCGACATGGAGTGGACGTTCTTCATGATCACCGACATTAAGAAGCGCCTAAAAGAAGTCAGAGCAGAGATGGGCGGGAAAAACACCATTGCACTTTACCACCTAGAGCAGGCCGTGGGCCTATACCAATACGTTGCTCAAGACCGTCTTGGTCACCATTCGGACGAAGCCGAAAGACTCGAAAATGAGTGTAACCACAAGGAGGAAAAATAAATGGCACATCGTCCAACCAAATTAGATCGAATGACTGCAGAAGAAAAAGAAGCGGCAGCAAAGGCGTTCTGGGAAGCACCAGACGAGGCGCTCGTTACTCCTGAGACTATCGCCATAGTTTTTGATGTGAGTGTCTATTGGTTGCAGTACAAGCGCAGCAACGGCGGTGGCATCCCATTCTCTAAACCTAACGGCTCTCGCAAAGTGTTTTACACCAAGGCAGATGCAATCAAGTTCTTTGAAAACAGTTAATGCCCTAATTGCCTGGTCATCCAAGCGATAGAGCAAGTTGAAGCAATACGCCCATATTGCATGGGCATAACTATAACCAATGCACCATTGAACCTGTGACAGGCGGGATTTGGTGAACAATAAAATGATTAGGTCGAAATGAATACTACAACCCAAGAGCACTCAAATTCAGATTTTGAGCAATTTAAAAAGAATCAGGAAAAAGCTGAAGGCATGCTGGATAAGGCATCAATCCTCAGCAACTCGGCAAAAAACCTACTTAACCGCCTTGCCTATAGCATGGATGGCAGCGAGATCTCTCCACAGTCAATTAAAAGTCTTACTCACATCGGGTTACGCCTACTCAAGGAAATTAAAAGAACCCTAGTGACTGCCCAAGGCCTAACCGATGTCGATTTAGCAGATGTAATCAAAACTACCAATGGGATCGCCGTACTCATCCTTGAGGCTTCTCGCCTTGATACCTCAAACCTTGTTACCTGCGAGGCGTTCTGGGCAGCTATGGAAGTCACAGCACTATTGACCGAAGACCTAGAGCAAGCAGCAGAGGATATTTGCGTTTCTATCAGTCTGATCTCTGAGGCTCAGTCTGACGTTCTTAAGCAGGCAGAGGCAGCCAATGACCCAAAGGTTAATGCAGCATGAGCATGATTGCAGAATTCCCTAATGGTCATGTGTCACGCGTCATCATTCTCTGCAGTCCTTACAGCGTTTTTAGGCTTCGCGCTGACAGTTTCTTGTACGTGGATGAATACGGCGAGCGCCAACACGTATGCACGTTGAGCGTTGAAGACTGGGCAAAGATGCGAGGCGTAACACTGACTGGATGCAAGCGCCCAGATAAGAATCGCGAGGCCCCTTGCAATGACCTTGGTTGAGATTAGAAACGCATTACTGATTTTAGCTCAGGAACGTGGCTGCCCACATTTCGAGATGTACGTGGCTAAGGAGATTTACTGGGCAATAAAGATGGATTTGCCCCATCCGTTGAGAGACGCCGTAGAAGGTATCAAGCCTGCAGAAACGGCGCTATCCAAGTCCAATGTTTATGCAGGGCACATGGCTTTTAACCTAGACAAGTTTTTAAGTGAAAAGAAGGCACATAGGGACCTTGTTTTACAGAAATTAAGAATTAAGCCTGAGTTTTTATTCGATATGAGATTCGGGCTTATACCAGAGAGCCATCCAATTTGGGCAGAAGTCGAAGCTGTCCTATTTGGTGGAAAAAATACTACTGATTGAGGATTACCAGATGACAGGCAAGGAATTCTTAAAAAAACGTGGTGTGAGCAGAACGGCTGTGCTTCTTACCAGCATAGTCCATAAGGATGCAACCCACTATCGTTTTGATGATGGTACTGAGTACCAACGCGGCACCAGTGGAAAAGCTTTGATGCTTTGCTGCGGCAAATGGATAGAGTCCAGTACAACCAATTCACAGCTAGAGACTACATACGGGATTGTGAGTATTGCCTCTGTTCGTGCTGCATTAAAGGAGCACCGTTTACAGCATGGCCATAACCGCCAATACAGTCTGTTGAATAGCGAGGCTCAGCAATGATTAGACCTCGAATGGCAGAGCGCGTGATCAAGTCTGCAGGCGGTATGCAAAAGGCAAAAGCTATTTTGGACGGCGTACCAGACAGCACAGCAAACGTATACAGCATCCATCACGGCCTGTATTTACGCAAAACCATGTCTCATTTTGGATTGGCTTATGAGGCTTATTTAAGCGCAGGTGGATGGTTATTTATTACTGGCCTTTCCAAGTCTTCACTTATCAAACTTAGTGAATTGCGCCGTGCCGTTGCTCTTGTTGAAGGCAAGGACAGACTATCTCATGCGGCAAATGACTGTATTGAGCAGGTATTTAGCTCATCCAGCGCAATGGTGGCCAAGTTCGATATTGGTGATGAGGTTGTTCACCAATGCCTATTAAAAAGTGACGCCGTTCATACGGTGAGCAGCATCCGAAAGAGTAAATCCAAAGGGATTGGCTATCTCATTGAATGCCCAGACGGAAAGCAATGTCAGGTTAGCGAGTTGCATATACGCAAAGCCATGCAGCAAGAGTCGATCACTGGGCAACGTATTAGCAGCCTTGATGATGCATTGACTGTAACCGAGCTAAACGCCCTATGTGCGTCCAGTGGTGATCAAGATGCCTAGAAACAGTCTACCTAAAGCTCAAACACAAGCATGGTTGCTTGAAATGCTGAACGATCCAGAGCAGTGCCATTACTTCGCCGTGGTTATGGTTGAAGACGATGCCCCTGAGCGTGGAAATTTCGGTACTTGGGACGCGCCATTTTATCACCTCGATGAGGCTGAGAAATTTAGAGACATGATGAAAATCCGTTTCTCAAACGCTCGCATGGTCATCAATAAAGGGACGTTGCCCTTATCAGATGCCCTTACTCAAGGACGTAACCGTTTCTGTAATACGTGGATTAAAAGCCACAAAAAACGATTACAGCAACTCTCCGCTAAGAAAGGAGCGCAGCCATGCAAAGCATAAGCGCACCAGAGATACGGGAACTGCTTAAGTCCATTGAGAAAATCGCAGTTAGACCAGGGCATGTTACTGCACGTGATCTATTGATTGCCCCTGCCTTGTTCAAAAAATTAATAGAGGCCCGCACAAACAATCTTATTCAGGTTGAGATTCTAGTCGATGGATCGCCTCTAGACATCGAAGTAACGGAGTGAGTCATAGCATGTCGAATAAGAAGGTTTATAGCTTCAAGGCTATCGGTAGTGGCTGCCGTATCTCAGGTCGAGTACTGGCTCGAGATATGAGCGATGCAACCAGTCAGGTGATGTGTGAAATTCACCCCTATGGGCAGATGAACGTCAATATCTGCGAGTTGCGCAACCAAGCGCGTGCACTAAAAGAATGGAATAAAAAGCAGTCTTCTGGCGAACAAGGATCAGTAGCATGACTTTCAAAGTACCTGAAAAATTCAGAATCACAAAAGGCCCTATGGGTAGCGATTCAAGTTATGGAAATAACGGTGCATTTTGGGTGAAAACCAAAAAGTGCGTATTCACTGTAATTGCTAGTGATCAAGGTGGTTGGGAGCATGTGAGTGTATCTCTGCCTGCTCGATGCCCTACCTGGGAGGAAATGTGCCTCATCAAAGACTTGTTCTGGGATGAGAGTGACTGTGTGGTCCAGTACCACCCAAGCAAAAAAGACTATGTGAATAACCATCCATATTGTTTGCACCTATGGCGCCCCACTGATGCCGTTATGCCTACCCCTCCAGCCTTCATGATTGGCAAGGTAGGTGTTGCGTGAATGAGTTTGAAGAAGTGAAGCCATACACCCAAGAAGAACTTGATCAGCAAGCAGTATGGGGTGAGGAATTTGACCAATGGTGGGAAGACGAAGGTCAATACCAACGTGCAGGTGGTGGTCAATATGAGAGAACTTTTGCTTGGTGGGCTTGGTTGAATCGGGAGCAAAAACAACAAGCCATCATCGATGACCTTCGCTTACAGCTCAACAACATGGAGCGGTGTTATATCGATGTGAAAAAAGAACGGGATGAACTGCAAGGTAAATCTCAGTGCATCAAGAATCTGGTTGAGCAAAGAAGCCTTGCTGAAAATATGCTTCGAAAAATATCGGTAGCAGCTCAAAAGAAATTGCCAACATTTGGTGCGGCACTTCGCTTCAATGATGAGGTGAAAGAGATTCTACGAGGTGCCAGTGACTAAGGGTTCGACTAAATACGGCGATCTATTCAATGTTGGTGACTTGGCCACACACAGAGAAACGGGGCGTACAAGGATTGTTCGCCATATTCGATTTAGCGTGGATGGAGAAATCATTCTGGGCTTTGGCAAATATCCTACAGGCTTCGTTTTTGCCAAGCATTACCGCCAATACGGAAAGAAAGATTAATGCTTTCCAGTGGAATTCCATCGGAACGGCGCAGGAATAGCGTTGGAACGGCTTTGGGATTCCATGGCTCAAACACAGGAATAAAGGCATGAATAAAGATAAAACTAGCCGTGGCAACTCCAAGAGCAAAGGAGCAATAACGGGAGCCACATTAACCCAAGTTAAAAATGCGCTGCACACACATGCATCCCTAAATAAACGCCCAGAGTATGCGCCGTATGTTGCTAAAGCAGTTCATTCCGCAATTTTAAGTGGCTCAGATCATCCCTTAAAGGATTTGGTCATTCGATGGGTAGAGTCTTTTGCCGCAGTCGAAGCAAAGAAGAACATACCTAAGGATGGTGAGCAGCTGCGCCGATACAAAAACAGGATTGCTGCAGAGGAGACACTGGCACTTAACGAGAACACGTTTGTAGGTGAATGTTCAAAGCATGGCTATGCCAAGTTTTACGTCTACAAAAACAGTGGTTATGCCTGTACTGAGTGCCGCAAGGAATCAAGGATTACATCATGAGTGAAATTTCAGTTTTAAACGATAGCGCTGTTGGTGCGGTTGAATGCCCAGCAACGATGTGCCCTTTGATTGCTCTCAACGGTTCGCCGTGGACTGGCGAAAAGGGCGCTCCATGTCCTGAAAAAGAAGGTACTGAACGTGGCGTCTCTTGCCTTTGGTGGATCATGTGTAAAGACCATGGCGGCTTATTAGGCGTGGATGAGGCTTTGACTCACGGCGCTTTTGTTATCGGGCCAAATAAGCCAAAGCGTACATACAAAACCACACCTAAAACCTATGAGTGCCCAAAAGCTAACGTCTGTTCATGGCAGAAGCATTCACCAATAGGACTATGTGGCCCAAGACAAGCCTTAAAGGAAGGTCTGGATCCACGAGTCTGCTTGTTCTAAATGGAGCGCCATTTTATGGATTTTAAAAAAGGCGATTTGGTCTGCCTGCATCACGCTTATTGGTCTAAGGGTTATACGGCGGTATATCCAGTACTGCAGGTCAAAGGGATTTTTATCGTCATTCCACTTATGGGCAACGCATGCATTCACAAAAGTTGTGCCTACCCTGCCTCACCAGAGGAAATACAAGCCAATCGCCGTGCAGATCAGCACGGTCACACTAACCACACCAGTGACTTATTTGAGAGTCCTGAAGACCGCAAGAGAGGAGCTAGCCAATGAAAGCGAATGAGTTTGTTAAAAAGTTTGGATGGCTTAGAGCAAAGCAAATTTTAAAATACTCGGATGACAGTCATCGCTACTTTATAGCAGATGGTATTTCAACAACATACTCAAAATATGGCGATGGTTTTTATTCTCTAGCTGACCTAAAACGCCTTGTCGAAAGCCATGAGTTGGTTAAAGAGCATGGCAGCTTAGAGCGAGCCAAAATGTATGCTGAATCAATGTATACAGCGCCAGAAGTTGTTGAGCGCATGAAACAAGCTGTTGCAGACGTGGAGAGTTGCTTATGAGTCTAACGGACAGACAGATGCGCAAAACCATGGGTAAAGGTGCAAATTTAAAAGGGGGCTTTGACACTGCATTCGCCCCCACCAAAAAGTGGAAGCGAGTTAGCGATATGAGCGATTTAAGAGTAGGCAGTTACGTCCATGTGGATTTTATATCTGAGAGCCGCACACAATCCTCAGGACAGGTTTTTAAGGGTAACGGCGTTATAGATCGGCTTGAAGATGGCTATGTTTTTGGACGGCTTGATGATGGCCAGCCGTTTTGCTGCATGGCTGAGTTTGTAAAACCCCTGCAGGATCAGACCAAGCCTGACACCCAAGACGGCGCTTTTGTTGCATGGCTTAAAACCACCCCTGAATACAAGACCTTGATCTTTATACATGGTGAGCGCCTATTCCTGCGCCGTCATAATGGTTTTGATGTGCTCGCCGTTCAATTGGCTTACAAAGCATGGCAGCAATCGAAAGTTGACATTGAGAGCCTACAGAATGAAAACGATATCCTGTTATCTCAAAAGAACTCTTTACGTGTTTTGTGTGAAACGGCGTGTGAGCTGCTGAACGAGTACGCGCATCAGGATGCAATGGTAATTTTAGATGACATGGGGGATGTATTGATAAGTGATGATGTACCGCAGCAAGGACAAGAGGATTAAGCATGCAATTCGATAAAGAACTTATCGCCGTAATACTTTCAACCGTTATTACAGCAGCTCTGCTCTGCTTCACCTTAATTCTTTTGGATTGGTTGATTGTTAGCGGCTATGTAGTCAAAAACACCTTACCTGCAGGAAAGCCAGGAACAATAGATATTGCCGTTTCATGCCTCATCATGGTTTCAACCGTGGTTGGCTGCCAACGCGCAATAATGAATATGATTAACAGTGAAACGAAGTCGAAAAAAGTTAAAGGATAATTTTGCTATGACAGGCCAAAATGAAAACCTAATCCAGTTTAAGAAAGAGACTCTTAGTCACCTAAACATCCCATTGATATCGGATGAATGGTTTCAGGCTGAAATAGCCAAGGCAGACGAGCTAGTTTCTTACGATATTGAATCAATGAGCATGGACGAGCTTAAAAACCATGCCCGCTGTTCCATCCTAATTGCTCACAAGGAGCGTATTCGTAATTTAGGTACCATTGGTGCACTTAAGAGAGAAATTGACCACCTTAAGCAAGCTAATGACGATCCCATTGCTATTTCAAATGCCACTGGGAGTGAAATGGATAAGGAAATTCACCTCACACTAACCATGGGTGATTTAGTTAATATCCACGATGCCCTATATCAGCTCTCACAAGGCTTAGAGGGAGAAAGTCTTAACGATGTGTCATCCACCCTTGACTTCATTACGGGAGCGATCGTTCTTAGTTCAGAAAATCATACTGCTTTGACAATCGTAGAATAAGAAAGAATCCAATTGCAGTAAGCAAGATAAACATGCCTCGCCCAGTGATGCTAAAAACAATTACGGCGAGGCACCACAAATAGGTAGAAAGATGACGGAAAACGAAATTAATAGCTTAATCCAATCGGCAAAATGGATCCCTTTGAATGAGCAGCTGCCACCACTCAATGATATTTTTAACAATCATGAGGATAAGCCGATTCCCTTTGCGTCCAAGGGTAAAGACCAAAGTGGCTCATTTATTTTGCATCACAATGAATTCTTGCCAGGTGATGAGGATATTCTTATAGAGCTTGGCGTCACTCACTGGATGATGTGTGAAGACTTGCAGAAAGAGATCGACCTGATCCAGTCATAATTCAACATGGCCAGTCCTCATTTTGTGTTTAGGATTGGTCATTTTTATAAATAAGGGGGTTTTATGAGTCAAATTTTACCGCGCATTACTGCTTTTGCTGCCTGCATTTCCTTGTCATCGCTACTTATTGCTTGTTCACCTGCTGACAGCAACCAGAACGGCGCTCAGTCAGTCGAAAAGAACGCTACTGAAAAAACATGGGAATTAGTATCAAATACAGACCCTATTACAGGCAAGGCTACCTATGCCGCCGTATTTAGGTTTATAGACTACTCTACTCGCCAACCTGCAGATGCTAGTCTGACTATTGCTTGCAACACAGAGGACAAGGACGTTCTCAATGTGGCTATTGTCTCAGGTATTACCGTAAAAACTGCGGGATTTGATTCTATAGGCCCTACTGGGCGTTATACGGTCAAGATTGATGACAATCCACACATAATCGGCACAACCAATCTAGGCTCAAACAATAGAGTACTTGTCTTAACTCATGAGCAATCTTTAGAAGTAACTCAGCAATTAAACGGCGCTAAAAAAGTCCTGGCACAAGTTACTGGGCTTTATGATAATTCAGTTACTTATGAAGGCAATATTTCTGATATTAATAACGCCGTAACTACCATAAAAAGCAATTGCGGCAATTTCACCAGTTAAATTTATAGGAACACAGTATGAGTAAGAATGATTGCGATCTAGCGCTTTTAGAGCTTGAGTTAGAAAAAGCAAAAATTACGGCGGAGCTTAATGCTCTAAAAGAAGCCTCAAACGTATTAAATCAGATTGCCGACCTATGTGACATGATGGCTGACTTATCTGACTCGTTAGCTAACTCTAATGATGTATCAGAGCAAGCCAATGAGCATTTAGGGAATATTAAAAACTATCTGGAAGCATGGACCAAGAATGTCCGAGATAAGAGCCATAGAGCGCAATTCAATCTGACCACAAATATGTCACCAGATATCGTTCTCCACGATTCTGAGCAAAATGCACAGTAAAAAAAAGGGGGTACGATTTGTACCCCCTTCTCGTATCACATTGCCTTTTTCAGCATTTCAAATTCACGCAAGATGCTTTCCATTGTGTCTCCATCTTCCTGCGAGCCTTGCATTTCAAAGCGTTTGCCGCCTGACACAAACTCAAAGCGCACGTTTTTGGTTGGTACATCATTCTGCAGATCGCGGATTTTTGGTTCAGAAATATTAGGTACATAGTCATTAACCTTCGGCGTGCTGCCCGTACTTCTCACATCAAGATTACGCAGTAATTCATTAATCTTGTTGGTACCGTGCTGTGTCGTTAAGCCTTTCGCTGCGGCGTTATTAAATTCTTGCTCGATGAGTTTATTCATCGCCAAGTTACCGCCTTTGCCATACGCAGCAAATTTAGCATCACGATCTGCGCTTAAGCCCTGTGACCAGATCGACCCTGCCAATTTCTTAGCTTGATCTTCACTGTATCCCATGCTTTTAATCTGAGAGATTACATCGTTCTTGCTCATTGATTGATAGCCTGAGATAGCCGCGCTTAAGCCTTTACCTTGGCGCTTCATGTCAGCATTCCAAGCATCCTGAGCTGCTTGAGCTACCTTATTCCACTCAACCTGAGCAGCGTTGGCTTCGTCACGAACAATATCCCCTACATTTTGGTAGGCGTTGCCGATCTTCCCTACTGAATCCGCTACGCGCTCATTGGCCTTTGTTAGGTCATCCATCGCTTTAACAGAAGCTTTGCCTGTGCTGTCAATACTTGCCTCCAGGTTGTTGGCTGCCAACTGCCCCTCATACCATGAAATCTTTGCAGCATCACCTGAGGCGTAGATTTTGTCTGACATGTTAATTAGGGCTTGTTTTAATTGCTCTGCGGTTGCTGTGCCGCTTTGCTTTAACACATTAAACGCCTTCATTTGGGCGTCAGCTATTTTGCTAGCTTCTTCCCTCGACGCTATCCCTAGTAGCCTGTAAGCCTTTTCTACCTCAGAAATATTATCAGGCAACTTGCCATTAACTTGATCTAAATACTCCATCCCCATTTGAACTTGTTTGGCAGAAAATACCCCCTGCTCTTCAAATTCAATCAATTTCGCTTTAGCCATATCAATTTCAGCTTGGCTTTTGGCTTGCTCTGCCCATTTTTGCCATGCTTGGAAAGTGACATCACCTGCTTGCTTACCAGTGACACCAGCCTCCTCTAATCTGGCCTTCAGATCATTTAAATCATTGCCAGAGCTATTAAATGACTTTGATACTTTGTTGAGTGATGCGTCCAGATCCACTCCAAACAGTTTGGCAGCTGCAGATGCTCTTGAGTATGCAGTTTCAGCTATTTGCCCAGAGCCAGTATTGGCTTTATTTAATTCAGCTACCCGCAAATCCCGATTATTTGCCAACTCTGCCTCTTTGGCATTAATGGCATTAATGGATGATTGAGCTGAAGCCAGAGCATTTAAGTCACCAGTCCTTTTAGCCTCCTCAATCTGCTTATCTAGCAAAACTCGCTCAATAGCTGCTTGTTTTTGGTAGGCAAGCAATTCTTCGTCAGCTTTTTTGACATTCTCCTTGGCAAGCTTAAGTGCTTCTTCTTTCTCTTTAGCTTTTTCTGCCGCCTGCGCTGCGTTCTCCCCAGCCTGAACAGATACCTTGCCTGCTTCATCAATGGTGACGATATAACCCTTAGTGAGCAGATCGGCTTGCATAACGCCGTCCATAACACCACCATTGGCCTTAATCGCTGCCTC